>JBAVGP010000157.1:0-18580 GCA_049684955.1 Erysipelotrichaceae bacterium | reverse complement strand
CTAATGCGATATATTTCGATACCGACTGCCTATCATCCTTTTTATGGGTTAAAGAGCATAGAATTCTACTTGTTTTATATCAAGGAAGAATCCATCTACCTCAAGCCGTTTATGATGAATTTTGTTTTCCTGGTATCGAGCATCTCAAGACGATACTAGACAGTTTGATTAAGGATGGATTGATTATGAAGGATATATTGACTTCGGACTCTGATGAAGAAAAACTGTATTATCAACTCATTCACAGTCCTGAACATGGGCGAAAGATCATTGGGAAAGGCGAAGCAGCTGTCATCGCATTAGCGAAAGAACACAAAGGAATAATGGCAAGCAATAATCTCAAGGATGTACAGATCTATATTGAACTTTATGGACTTGAGTCAATAACTACGCCGACTATCATGATGAAAGCAGTCGAAGAAGCATTAATCAGTGAGGTCGATGCGAATAGAATCTGGATGCAAATGATTTTGAAGAAAAGAAAACTTCCATTCAGCACATTCACGGAGTTTAGTAACTCGATAAGATAAGAATTTCAAAATACTCATATCCAATGCAATAATGTCACAAAAGAACAAAAGAAGCCTTCCAAATTCATCATTCCAATAGCGGTATGATGAGATGTTGAGCTTCTTTTTACATGCACTATTCTTTACCCTTCAGCAGATCGTCATTTTCGATCGATTTCACCAACCGGTTGATATTCTGAATCGTCATCTTGTCTTGGGTCTGACAATAGATATATTCATTCCATCCGGTATTCGTGAAAACAACATTCATCACTCATAAGTCTCCAATTCTTCCATCGTGATCTTTCTGACATCTCTGTTTTCCGCTTCGAGCGCCGAATTCATTAGTTTAAGTGTGTAATTCAGGTTATTTATGTTTCTGATCATGGATTCATACTCGGTCTCTGACAAAACAACAACGTTTTTATCATCGCTTCGTGTCACGATCAGTGCGATGTTCTGGGTATATACAGAATCCAACTGCTGTTTTAACGTATTTCTGAAGTGTGTGACATTGGTCGCTTTTACAATGGGTAGTGTCGTCATTTTGTTCCTCCGAAACGTACTCAAATACGTACGTTAATATGTACATATTTTATCTGAAAGAAGGTTTATTTACAATAGGGTTGCATCGTTTTGCATAAAGATTAAGTGGAATCAGAACACGAAATGACGGATAAAATATTGTAAATAGAGAGGATAAGCCTATAATAAGTAAGGAAAACGGGAGTGATAACATGATCGACACACATAGCCACGTCTTGTTCGGAGTCGACGACGGGGCGCAGACGGTAGAAGAATCCATCGAAATGCTGAAGGTGGCGCAAGCGGACGGACTGAGTAAAGTCATTACGACCAGCCACAGCGTACCGGGGATCAAATTCGAAAACGATGCCGAGCATCTGAATGATATTTATCAGCAAGTCAGAGATGAGATGGAGAAACAGGATATCAAAGTCGAGTTGATCCTCGGCAGTGAAATCATGCTGACACCGCTCTCGCTGGAATGGCTGCGCGACCACAAAGCCCAGACACTCAACAATACTTCCTGGGTATTGGTCGAAGTCCCTTGGAACAAGAATCTGCTCTTCGATGTCGATGAAGACGAAGCATTGGCGAAAGTAAAAGCAATGGGCTATCGTGTCTTGATCGCCCATCCCGAACGCTATCCTTTGATCCAAAACGATTATAGTAAATTAGCTTATTGGAAATCCTTGGGATATGATTTCCAAGTCAACCGCAGCAGTCTCCTGGACACCAAGAATGAAATCATCCATGCCCTCGCGTGGCGGATGATGGATGACGGATACTGCGATGTGATCGGAACGGATGCCCATAAATATACCGGCATGCGTGTCAACAAGCTGAAGGACATCTACGATATCCTCGCGGAAAGATACGGCATCGTAGAAGCGAAGCGTTTGATCCACGATAATCCGCAACGCTTGATCGACGGAGTGGCATTGATCCAGCATACCAAATAATCGACTGCGTAAAAGGCGATGGGAATTCCCGTCGCCTTTAGTTATTTTCGAATCCGAATGCTTTCTTCTTCAGTTCCTCGATATCGATCGGCAATTCCCGTATCGCATCAGGGAACTCGGCTTCAGCCTGATCGTAAGCCCGTTGATAGAGACTCAATTGGCTGTTGATGAGCGGCGCTTGATGCTTGACGTGGCGATAACTCCCGTCCTCAAGCATTTCACGGGCTTTCACGTTATCACTCAGACAGATCGCAAGGATGGCTTTCAATTCGTCTTTGATTTTCGGATCATAGATCGGGCAGGCCAATTCGACCCGTTTTTCCGTGTTGCGCGTCATCATGTCGGCGGAAGCGATATAGATCTTCTCTTCACCATCCGCATGGAAATAATAGATCCGGCTGTGTTCCAGGAAACGTCCGACGATCGAGTGGACGATGATGTTCTCGCTGACATCCTTGATGCCCGGGATCATGCAGCAGAGTCCGCGGACCATCAGGTCGACTTTGACGCCTGCCTGCGAAGCATCCACCAAGGCATCCAATACATCTTTGTCCGTGAAGGAATTCATTTTGAAGACGATATGTCCGTTGCCTTTAGCGAAATGATTGGCGATTTCGTCACCGATCAGACGCAGGAATTTATGTTTGATCCCCATCGGCGAAGCGACCAGATGCTTATAGTCGGTTTCCTGGGAAATACGGGCCAACTGAAGATTATTGAAGAAGGTCAAGGCGTCTTCCCCGATCTCTTTGTCGGAAGTGAGCAGATTGACGTCCGTATACAGTCGTGCCGTCTTCTCGTTATAGTTGCCCGAAGAGACATGCGTGAACGTCTGGGTCGTGTTGCCGTCCTTGCGTAGGATGACCATGATCTTGGAATGAACTTTGTAATTCTCGACCCCATAGATGACCTTGCATCCGGCTTCTTCCAGTTTGTCGGACCAGTTGATGTTGTTTTCCTCGTCGAAGCGCGCTTTAAGTTCCAAGGCGACGACCACGTCCTTGCCGTTTTCCGCCGCTTCACTCAGCGCCGCGATGATTTTCGATTCGGTGGCGACACGATACAAAGCGATCTTGATGGCGACCACTTTCTTGTCCATGGCGGCTTCCTGCAGAAGTTTCAATACCGGAGTGGTGCTTTGATAGGGGTAGGAGATGAACATGTCATGGTCAAGCAATTGCTTCATCATCCATGAACTGTCGGCATACGGCGTCATTTGCGGAACCAACGGCGGATAGAAGAAATCATCCCGCTTCGTCGCCCGCAGCTTCTCTTCCAAGACCGGCATGAAATCGAAATTCAGCGGTGATTTCAACACGAACATCTGCTTCGCCGTCAAACGAAGGCGTTTGCGTAAGATCGATTTGAGCGCTTTGGGGGCTTCATCGGAAAAGTCCGCTTTCACCGGTTTCAGTATCAAACGTTTCTTGATCAGGCTCTTCATGAATTCACGATAATCATTGTCTTCATCGTAATACGCTTCTTCCGCGTCAAGGTCGGCGTTGCGGATGATGCGCAGGATGACCCTGCCTTCGATCTCCATATCGCGAAAGACCCGTTGGGCATACATCAATACAAGTTCTTCCAACATCATGAATTTGACGGCTTTCTTGCCCGGCAACATCACGACCGGTTTCAGGAACTGACGGTTGATCGGAAGGATCCCCAGGCTTTTACGGCCTTTCTGGTTCAGCAGGACGATGACATAGGTTTGTTTGCTTTGCAGGAAAGGGAAAGGATGTTTGGGGTCGACGATCTGCGGCGACAATAAAGGTAAGATCTCCTGATCGAAATACTGCTTCATGAAATCTTTTTCGGTCGCGGAAAGATGTTCCGACCGCAGGAAATGGATATTCCGCTCACGCAGATCCTTGGACAGCTTGTCGAAGACTTTATCGCGGTCTTTGTTATGTTTCTGCGTCCTTGCGTACACCGCATCCAGTTGTTCCTTGACAGTCATCCCGGTCTTGTTGTCGATCTCGGGATTCTCCAGCAATAATTGGTCATGCAGCGATCCGACGCGGACCATATAGAACTCATCCAGATTGTTGGCGACGATGGAAAGAAAACGTAAACGCTCGAAAAGCGGATTATCAAGATTCTCCGCTTCTTCAAGGACGCGATGATTGAACTTCAGCCAGGAAAGTTCCCGGTTTTCATAAATGGAAGGCATGGATCAATCCTGCTTCAGGATCCGGCCATACAGATAGCCCTCGCGTACGCCATAACGCGATAAGATGAAATTCTTCGCTTTGAGATTACGGCAGACTTCGTCCATGATGATCGCTCCGGGCAACGCCGTGGTGATGCGGTCGGGAACAGCCGTCAGTAATAATTTGATGCCTGCGGATTTCTTGCCTTCGGTCATCATCGAAGTCCGAGTGATTTCCGTGGTCGGGATGATCAATTCGAACATCGATTCTTCCAGACTGTTCTGCGCTTCGTAGATTTTCAGGATCGAACGTGCCGAACCCCCGATGCCGACTATATTATCGACATACAGGTTTTTCAGAAAGTCCACTTGGGCCAGTTGATTTTGGATATCTTCGCGCATCTTCTCATGTTCCTTCGCGGTCGGCACAATGTTCTTGATATGTTTCAGGTACATCGAAAGACTCCCGAACGGTAGGGAAACGTCGTTGATCGGCACACCGTTGGCGAAATACGTGATTTCGGTCGAACCGCCGCCGATATCGACGCTGACGCCGATCTTCGGTAACACGACCCCGCGTTTGACACCGCTGAACCCGAAAATCGCTTCTTCGTTGCCGCTCAGCAGGTCGATGTCGATATTGAGGTTTTTTTCGATCTGTTTGCGTGCTTCCTCGGAATTGTCGATATTACGCAAGGAAGCCGTCGCGAACACTTTCAGTTCGTCGACATCGAACGCCCGCGCGATCAGGATCAATTCACGCAGCGCAAACGTGCAGGCTTTGATGCCTGAAGGAGTTAAAATCCGATTCTCCACATAACTGATACATTGGGTTGTGCGTTTGACGTTCAATGTCTTCGACAGGAGATCGTTTTCATATTTGAAAATAACAAGCCGGATGGTATTTGAACCAAAGTCGATGATGCCGTATTTCATGAAGATCCACCTCTTCTTCTTTGAGATTATTGTAGCACAGAACGATGCGTTCGTTACCAGCTCAACGATTAAGTTCATTGAAACTCCCTGATTATTGCATGGCAGGTGCGTCGTCAGCGAGTCAGCATCGGTTCCATGTCACGATGTGGCACAAAACCGAAGGATTATCGATGAAAAGGATGAGATTTGGATGCTGCAAATAGAAAGACCACGCAAGCTTTTCCTGCGTGGTCGCTGCACGAACAATGTGTCGTATGAGTTATCCTGGAAGAACTGAAGAGACTAAATGCCTTCTGTTTTACGATTCGCCGCAAGTAGACGCTGGATGACTTCTTCGATGAAAATGAAGAACAGAGTACGTGACTTTTCGTGCGGTTTCAACTCTGAGGATTGTGCGTAACGGGACAGCCAAAACAGCCGGTCGCAGGAAGTCATCAAGGATGCATTGTATTCCTCCACGATGACGAGCACATCCGCAGCGCTTTTCTTGGCAACCTGATAGATGCCTTCGAAAGAACGGAAGGAGCCGGTCGTGGTGAAAATCACCAACAGACATTTATCATCGATCAAGGTCTCGATCGACATCTCATCAGGGACGGCGATGATGAACCGGTTCGTACTGATACGCAGCTTGTATTCGAAATACTGGGCGACGATGAACGACGGACCATATCCGAACAAGATGATCTTCTCATGCGTATCCAGCAATTCGATGAAATCATCGACCATGGATGAATCGAAATCATCGATGAAATTCTTGATCCGCTGAAGTTCCGAAGATTCTTCCTTCAAAGTGACTTCCTTCCCGTAAAGGAAGTCGATGTATTGCTTGAAATTGGGGAATCCCAGTTTCTTCGCGAATTTCGAAATCTTCGAAACGGAACAACCGCATAATTCGGCCGCCTGCACGATCTTGATATCCGGCAGGATTTTCGAGGACGCTAAAAGCTGATCATAAATCTGATGTTCAAGCGGATTCAGTTTACTGTGATCGATATTAATCATGGATAGATTCGGTGCCCCCTCGATGGTGATACTTTACATCATAGTAGCATCGAACGATGGTTCAGTAAAGCGCAAACGACAATCGAAAGAGGCTGGAAATCAAGACGGAGAAAAGAATGAATATCTGATCTGAGGTAAGGAGCAGGGTGCTACAGATCCGATTGTTTGTCAACCTTATTGAAATCGCGCCGCAGAAAACCATCGTTCATCCGGTGCGGTTTCGGAAGGTGGATGAAGCGGAAGGGAATCCGTCGGGGCAGCGAACCACATGCGGAGAATCGGTGTACACCCGCAAAAATGAGTAAACCGCGGAAAATCTATAAGAAAGCAACCGGATAAAGCAATATTTAGAAGTATAAGCGCATTACATAATGGAAAGTTTTCCGTATTGATAAAAAGTAAGCGCTTATAATGGAAAATTATTGTAGATTTTTGTTGACATTGCATTTCATTTATATTAAGATGTAAGCGTTGCCAGACACAGAAGGTTTGGTGACGATGATGGGAATATCTAAAAATTCAAATGGAGGAAAGTACGTGAACAGAGAACAATTGATCGAAGAATTAAATGGCATATTGACGCCGGAACAAATCAACACGAATCCCGACGAACTGTATGATGCATCCGCCGACCGTTATAAGAAGTACGCGAAGGCAAGAAAAGTGTTGGATGTCCCGACGCCGACTGCGATCGTATATCCGAATTCGGCCGAAGAAGTCAGCACGTTGCTGATGTTCTGCAATAAGAACCTAGTCAATGTCATCGCCCGCGGAGGCAAGACCGCGACCGAAGGCGGATTGGAAAACTGGAAAGAACTGACGCTCGTCATCGACGCGAAGAATCTGGACCAGATCCTCAAGATCGACGAATACAACATGCAGGCTACCGTGCAGGCAGGCGTCCGTCTGCAAGACCTCGAAGACATCCTGAGGGAAAGAGGTTATACGACCGGACACTCCCCGCAATCGAAACCGGTCGCCAAATTCGGCGGACTCGTCGCGACCCGCAGCATCGGTCAATTCTCGACGCTCTACGGCGGCATCGAAGACATGGTCGTCGGTCTGGAATGCGTATTCCCGGACGGACATATCTCCAGAATCAAGAATGTCTCACGCCGTGCCGGCGGACCGGATATCCGGCATATCGCGATCGGCAACGAAGGCACGCTCTGCTATATCACGGAAGTCACGATCAAACTGTTCAAACATTTCCCCAACAACAATAAATTCTACGGATACCTGATCAAAGATGTCGATACCGGCATCAAAGTATTGCGCGAAGTCATGGTGAACGGATACCGCCCGTCGGTCGCCCGCACCTATTCCGAAGAAGACGCCAAACAACATTTCTACCATTTCTATAAGAATCAATGCGTGTTGCTGTTCATGGCGGAAGGCAATGAAGAAATCGTCAAAGCCACCTGCAAAGGCATCGAAGAGGCGGTCGAGAAATTCAAAGACGGCATCATCGAATATGTCGACAGCAAGCTGATCGAAAACTGGTTCAATCATCTGAACTGGTCGCAGAAAGATATCGACGATGAAATCGAAGGGATGCTTGAAAAAGACTACCACGCCGGCTTCACCACGGAAATCTCCGCCGACTGGGAAACGATCCCCCAGATCTACCACAACGTCATGGACCGCATCCGCAAAGAATTCCCGCGCGCCGAAGACCTGACGATGCTGGGTGGACATTCCTCGCACAGCTACATCAACGGAACGAACATGTACTTCGTCTACAACTACAATATCAACTGCGACCCGGAAGACGAAATGCGGATCTACCATCACCCGCTGCAGACCCTCATCGTCGAAGAGACCCTGCGAATGGGCGGCTCCATGTGCCATCACCACGGCATCGGAAAATACCGCAATGAATGGACGAAACAAGAACATGGTTCAGCCTACTATATGCTGGAAAAGCTGAAAGAAGCATTCGATCCGAAGGGCATCATGAATTTCGGTACCATCTTCCCGCAAGAAGAAGGCACCAAGTATCAGAAGTAAAGGGATTATATCTCCGGTCGTCGGGAATTGGTCCGATTGACCTATATAAAAAATCATGCTTCCTGTGTGAACCCACCAGGGAAGTCGGATCTCGACCCGGAGTCATAATAAAGAAAAAGGGAGGCCTCTATGCGCCAGGAAAAATTCAGACGATATTTCCAGTTTCTGTTGGTAGTCTTAGCCGCTGGTTCGATTTATCCGTTGATCTATCTTAAGACAGGTTATCAGGAAACGATTCTCCAAGTATTCAAAATGACGTTACCGCAACTCAATAATATGTACTCCGTATTGGGTTTGGTCTTCGTCTTCGGTTACTTCCCGAGCGGTCTGTTGAGCGACAAGTTCTCCGCACGCAACCTGCTAGCGATCTCGTTGTTCTTCACAGGCTTAGGCGGCTTATGGTTCGCCCAGATCCCTGCCTATAACAACGTCGTCATCATCTTCGCGATTTGGGGCTTCTTCTCCGTTTTCACCTTCTGGAGCGCCCACATGAAAATCGTCAAACTGCTTGCCACAGACAATGAACAAGGCAAATTCTTCGGTATCCTGGATGGCGGACGCGGCGTCGTCGAAGCATTGCTCGCCAGCTTGGCCGTCTTCATCTTCTCCAGCATTCTGGGCGGCAGCGTCGATCCGGTCGTCAAAAAAGACGCGCTGATCGGTGTCATCTACATGTATTCCGCCGTTCTGCTGGTCACTTCCGTACTCGTCATGTTCTTCGTCCAAGATGACAAGAAAATTGTCACCGAAGTCAAAGCGGATGTCGTCAAAGAAAAATTCAGCTTCGCCAACGTCTTCAAACTCTTCAAAAACAAATTCGTCTACCTGCATGGCGGCATCATCTTCATGGGTTATGCGGTGTTCTGGACGGTTTACTACTTAGGCGGTTTCCTTGAATCCAACATCGGTATCAGCGCCGTCACCGTCGCGACCATCATGGTCGTCGTACTGTGGATGCGTCCGGTCGGCGGCTTGCTCGGCGGTTTCCTGGCTGACAAAATCGGTAAAGACAAAGTCCAGATGGGTTCCTTATTAGGCGCGACAATCTGCTTGCTCGCGATCGCTCTGTTACCGGCAGCCACCGGTGCTTCCTTCTTCACTTTCGCAGTTGTTTTGTTAGGTGTCTTCCTGTATGCTATCCGTGGAACTTACTGGTCCTTGCTTGGCGACTATAAGATCGACGCGATCATCTTGGGTACCGCGATCGGAGTCATATCATTCATCGGTTACTTACCGGATATCATTCTTCCGCAATTCAACAGCTACCTGTGGGCGACTTTCGGTGCCAACGGCGGCTATAATGCTTACTTCATCTCCAGCGCCATCATCGGTTTAGTCGGTGTCGTCCTGGTCTTCATCTTCGGTATGCTTGTTAGAAAAGAAAAGGCCGCTGCGAAGCTGACAGCGAAATAAGGAGTCTCATGTACCTCATCTGCCTGGTAAAATTCGTCCCTGATGTCGAGGACTTCAAGTATGATGCTGAACGCAACGTACTGATCCGTGAAAACGTCAAGATGATCCTGAACCCGGATGACGCCTGCGCCTTGGCGATCGCCCTGAAAGTGAAGGATAAATATCCCGATACGTTCATTGAAATCGTCAGTATGGCACCTACCAGCGTCATCGGGCATTTGGAAGATTTACTGCGGCGCAATTTCGATCAAGCGACATTGATTTCCGACCGGATGTTTGTCGGCAGCGACACTTATGTCACAAGCCGGATCCTCTCCCGATATCTAGAAGGAAAGACCTTCGACTGTATCTTGAGCGGAACCCACAGCCTGGATGGCGATACGTCGCATGTTCCATCGCAAGTGGGCGAAGCCCTTCACATCCAACAGATCTCCAATATCGTGAAAATCGATGAAAATTCATTGCTGACAGGTTGGCCGGTCGTCGACGTCGATAGCGAGAAAATCATCTCGACCTATCGCGTCGGCCTTCCGGCGATCCTGAGTGTTACAAAAGAAAGTAAAATCAAGCTGCCTCATGTGAAGTTTAAAAATCTTACGTTGGATGTACATTCAAGAATTCAAATCCTGGATAACCAAACATTGGGATTCCGGGCTGAAGAAGTCGGATTCGACGGTTCGCTGACGCAAGTCACCCGGACCTTCACGAAGAACTTACAAAAGAAAGACCGGATCTTCGTCAAGACGGATGAAGCCGGCATCGATAGGGTATACGCTTTCCTGCAAGCCAAAGGATTCATCTGATATGAAAAAGAGCCTGATTTATTTGGATGCGGAAAACATCCCGAATTCAATCGATCTCTTGGAAGTGGCGGACTTGATCCATGGCAAAGGGAATGTGGAAACCTATGCCGTCCGCATCGGGAAATGTCCTGATGAAACTGACGGGAATTTCGATGTCATACTCAATCTCCCCGAAGATTCCATCCAATCCTATGATGTAATGAACCTCACAAATTGCCTGGAAGAGCTGCACCGGATCCACGGATTCGACAGCATCCTCATTCCGGCGACTCCGATCGGACGGATGTTGGCGCCGCGGCTATCGATGCGTCTGCACGTCGGATTGGTCGCGGATGTCACAGCGATCGACCACAACGAGGGCAACCTTGAAATGGTACGGCCGGCGTACAGCGGAAAAATCATGGCCGGGATCGTCAATAAAGGACGTGTTCCGATCATGATGAGCATACGGCAGAACATCTTCCAGTATACTTCAATCAGAAAGAAAATCACCCGCAGCATCGACGTTCATCCAACCACGATCCAACCGAGCACGATGAGCTTGCTGTATGTCAAGGTGAAGGAAAAAACGGACGATATCAAAGATGCGGCGATATTGATCTCAGGCGGCGGCGGAGTGTTGGACCACTTCAGCCGTTTGGGTGAATTAGCCGACGAACTGCATGCGCAAGTTTCGGCCAGCCGTCGGATCATCGACAGCGGACTTGCCACCCGTAAGATCCAAGTGGGTCAATCCGGCAACACCGTTAGTCCGAAATTGTATATCGCGCTGGGCATCTACGGATCGCTGCAGCACATCGAAGGATTGAAGAACGTTGAAAACATCATCTCCGTCAACATCGATAAAGATGCGCCGATCTGCAGTTTGTCGGACATCGTCGTCGAAGGCGACGCCATCGAATTCATTCAAAAATTAGTCGAAAAAATCAGACACGAAAAAATCTGAACTTCAAGGAGAAACACATGAACATTCTGGATTTCAATATGGACTTCTTTTCCCTCAAAGGGAAAAATGCCATCGTTACCGGCGGTAACAGCGGTTTAGGACAAGCATTCGCGACCTCTCTGGCCAAAGCCGGAGCGAACATCATGGCTGTCAGCATCATGGACGACGGCGGCGAAACGAAAGAAATGATCGAATCCTGCGGCGTACAATACAAACATGTCTTCGCGGACATCACCGCGGACGGCGAATGCAAACGCGTCGTCAAAGACTGTGTCGACACGTTTGGCAGCATCGACATCCTGGTCAACTGCGCCGGCATCTGCATCAACATCGAAGACGTAAAGACGTTCGGACGCAGAGAATGGGACAAAATGGTCGCCGTCAACCTGACCGCGGCATTTGAAATGATCCATGAATCGATCCAATACATGATTCCCCAGCAGAGCGGGAAGATCATCAATATCGCCTCCTTGTTCGCATTCCTGGGCGGACAATGGTCGCCGGCCTATGCCGCCACCAAACACGGGATCGTCGGTCTGACGAAATCCATGTGCGATGAATTGGCCCAATTCAACATCCAAGTCAACGCCATCTCCCCGGGTTACTTCGCCACGAAACTCACCGAAAAAACCAGAGCCGACGCGAAACGCAACGGCGAAATCCTGGCGCACATCCCGGCGAACCGCTGGGGTTGGTTAGCCGATCTGATGGGAACCTGCGTGTTCCTGGCCAGTCCGGCATCCAATTATGTCAACGGACATAACCTGACGGTAGACGGCGGATACTTGATGAGATAATGATGCGTCCGCATCATTGTTTCCGCGAAGGAGAAAACGCATGAGCGAAAAATATTTCATCGGTATCGACAGCGGATCGCAAAGCACCAAAGTCTATATCTATAACCAACACGGCGAAATCATCTGCAGTGCCAGCGAAGGCCTCCAACCGATGATGGTTCGTCAACCCGGCTACGTCGAGCATCCCGCCGATGATCTGTGGGACAGTCTGAAGATCGTCCTGAAGAAGGTCATGCTTGAATTCAAAGGGAATGTCGAAGATATCAAAGGATTGGGTCTTTGTTCGATCCGTTGCTGCCGAGTCTTCATGAAAGCCGACGGCACCTTGCAGGCGCCGATCATGAGCTGGATGGATGTCCGTGCCTATGAAACGTTCATCGACGATCCGGAAATCGCCTATACCTGTTCTACATCCGGTTACCTGACCCATCGTCTGACCGGCCAATTCAAAGAAATGTCCGCGAACGCCTACCAATGGCAATTCCCGGTCGATATGGAAACGTGGGATTGGTCAAATGAAACGGCCTATTTCGACGGATTCAAAATCCCCCGTGAAAAGCTGATGGATATCCAGATCCCGGGTACGATCCTCGGATATGTCAATGAAAAAGCTGCTTTGGAAACCGGTTTGCCGGTCGGTCTCCCGGTCGTCTCCACCGCCAACGATAAAGCGGTCGAAGCGCTCGGATCGGGCTTGAATCAACCCAATGTAGGTCTTGTCTCACTTGGAACGTATATCACGTCGATGGTTTTCGGGGACAAGAATGTTCCTGCCGCCGTCAACTTCTTCACCAACCTTTCCTGCGTCCCGCAGAGGTATCTCTACGAAAGCGGCGGCATCCGTCGCGGCATGTGGCTGGTTTCCTGGTTCAAAGGCATCATCGGCGAAGAATATGCCGCCCAAGCCAAACGCCAAGGTTATTCCGTCGAAGACTATCTTGCGAAAGAAGCAGCCGATGTACCTGCCGGATCCGATGGGCTATTGCTCATCCCCGACTGGCTGGCACCGGCGACCCAACTCTACCGTAAAGGCGTGATGCTGGGATTCGACGAACGACATACCCGCGGACACATCTACCGTGCCATCCTCGAAGGCATTGCGATGACCCTGCAAAACAGCTACGACGCCATGAATGCCGAGTTGGGCATGACCCCCGAGAAAATCATCGTCTCCGGCGGCGGCTCCAACAGCGACTTGTATATGCAGATCTTTGCCGATATGTACGGCGTCAAGACGGTTCGCAACGAGATCAACGGGGCGGCTTCCTTGGGCGCCGCCATGTGTGCCGCCGTCGCTTCCGGGGTCTACAAAGACTTCGACGAAGCGGTCGAACATATGATCAAACAAAAGGATGAATTCCTCCCGAATTTGGAAAATCACAAGATCTATCAAAAGATCAACAACCAAGCCTACCGTGATCTTCCGAAAATGATGGAAAGCACCCTGAAATCGATCTACGAAGGATTGAAATAGAATCTTAGGCGAAGCGGAGGGATACCTTCCGCTTCGCATCTCTATAACTTGCCTACTACGTGAAGTATCCCAAATCAGCGAGATCATTCTTTCAGCAACCTTGTCGTCAAGAAAGCCGGATCTCACTCCCGAAATCCATATCGAGTAAAGGAAGGCCACTATGCGCCAGGAAAAATTCAGACGATATTTTCAGTTTCTGCTGGTAGTCTTAGCCGCGGGTTCGATCTATCCGTTGATCTATCTGAAGACGAATTATCAGGAAACGATTCTTCTGGTCTTCAAGATGACATTACCGCAGCTCAACAATATGTATTCTTTCTTAGGCTTGCTGTTTGTCATCGGTTACTTTCCCAGCGGTTTGTTGAGCGACAAGTTCTCCGCCAAGAAACTGCTTGCATCCTCGCTGCTTCTGACAGGACTCGGTGGCTTATGGTTCGCCCAGATTCCGTCTTTCAACAACGTCGTCATCATTTTCATGATCTGGGGCATCTTCTCCGTCTTCACTTTCTGGAGCGCCCATATGAAAATCGTCAAACTGCTGGCATCGGATAAAGACAGCGGTAAGTTCTTCGGTATCCTGGATGGCGGCAGGGGCTTGGTCGAAGCGATCCTCGCTAGCGTCGCCGTCTTCATCTTCTCTAGTATTTTGGGTGGAAGCGTCGATCCGAGTGCCAAACGGGAAGCGCTGATCGGCGTCATCTATATGTATTCGGCGGTCTTGCTGCTCACTTCGACGCTCATCATGTTCTTCGTCGAGGATGACAAGAAAGTCATCGCCCGTCTTGGTACTACGGTTGATGCGGATAAAACACCGAAATTCCATCTTCACGATTTATTGAAAATGTTCAAGAACAAATATGTCTATCTCCACGGCGGCATCATCTTCATGGGTTACACCGTGTTCTGGACAGTCTACTATTTAGGCGGCTTCCTTGAAACCAACATCAAGATCGATGCGGTCTCGGTCGCCACGATCATGGTTTTCGTCCTTTGGATGCGTCCGGTCGGCGGCTTCGTCGGCGGGTATCTGGCGGATAAATTCGGCACCACGAAGATCCAACTCGGTGCGTTGGTCGGTGCCAGCGTCTGTCTGATCATCGCAGCCCTATTGCCCGCAAGCGCCGGAAAGACCGTCTTCGCGATCCTGCTTGTCCTGCTCGGCATCTTCTTCTACACCATCCGCGGTACTTACTGGTCGCTCTTGAGCGAATACAAGATCGAAGCCGGCATTCTCGGATCCGTCATCGGCGCGGTTTCCTTCATCGGTTACTTACCTGATGTCCTGACGCCGCAACTCAACAGTTTCCTCTGGGCCACCTTCGGTGCGCAAGGAGGATACAACGCCTACTTCATCACCAGCGGTGTGATGGGATTTGTGGGGGTCGTGCTGGTGCTCGTCTTCGCTAACCTCGTACGCAAAGAAAAAGCCTTGGCGAAACATACGTCGCAAGAAGCGATCGCCATCAAGAGCCCGATCCAGCCCGAAGCGGCTTGATCTGGGATCCTACATTCATTCGGACACAGAATATTTCCATGAGGACACGCAGGTGTCCTCTTATTTTAATCGGTATAAAGGAGGAGCAACATGAAACCGCTGTTTCTGATCACCAACGACGATGGTGTCTTTTCGCCGGGTTTGAAGGCAGCCGCCGAAGCGGTCCGACATCTGGGGGATTTGCTGATCGTCGCACCGATTTCCCAGCAGACAGGAATGGGACGTTCATTCCCCAGAAACGCCGATGTCGGTATCATCGAAAAAGTTTCGCTCAACATTAGCGGGTTCGATACGACCGCTTACGGGATCCATGGATCGCCGGCCCAAGCGGTCGCTTACGGGATCCTGGAATTGGCCGATCGTACACCGGACTTCTGTATCAGCGGGATCAATTACGGTGAGAACCTCGGTCTTTCCGTGACGTGCAGCGGAACGTTAGGCGCGGCATTCGAAGCGGACAGCCATGGTATCCCCTCCATCGCCGTTTCGCGTCAGGCCGACCTGCTTGTCCAGCATTCGGAGAGTTTTGAGTCCTTGGATTGGGAAGGGTGCAAGACCATCACTAGGAGGATTGCTGAAAAGGTGCTGAAGGAAGGCTTTCCGAAGCAAGCAAGGATTCTCAACGTAAATCTTCCGGCCAAGATATCTGAAAATACGGAAATCCGCTTGACCAGGCAGAGCCGTCAGAATTACTCGGTATTCACCAAACCCGGACCGCGTGACTTCACGCAGGGTTATGTCCTTTCGTCGCACATGGATGTGGACATCGAAACGACCGAAAAAGACAGCGACATCTACGCGGTCTATTTCGATCGCATTGTATCACTCACCCCGCTGACATGGGATCTGAGCGTGCCGATCGACTGGGATTTCAAATGAAGACACAATCATTGAGCGGTTCTTCCGCTCATTTTTTTAAGTGAAGTCGACTTTTCAATAAATCGTCCGAATAATGCGGAGCATGGATTTCCTGTGACCAGCCTCAGTTCTTGTGAATGTAAGCGCTTAGGTAATTATTACCTATTCTCGGATAAAACGGTAAATAAGAATTTTCGCGATGCTATAATTCATGCGACAATGTACTTGTTGAACTGGAAAGGTAATAACCCGCATGACAAAAACATACGTACGAATCGACGATCGGCTCATCCATGGTCAAACCATCGTTGCTTGGTGCCCAACCCTTTCGATTCAGGAAATCATCGCGATCGATGACGAAAGCGCGAATAACCCGATGCTTCGTTCGATATTGAAGATGAGCGTCCCATCGAGCTACAAGACATACATTGTGACTACCGAAGAAGCGAAGAAGATGCTGCGTGTCGACAGCGGACGCAATCGTCTGGTGATCGTGCGCTTTCCCAAACAACTTCCATTGATCACGGAAGAAATACGGAACGCCACATCCATCACCTTAGGGAACATTGCGAAACGTGAAGACAGCGTCCACAAAGTAAGCGGAGCGACCGGTATTTTCTATCTCAGTGCGGACGATGTTTCGATTCTGGACAACTTGGCCGTTTCAGGGCTGGATGTTGTATTCCAGCAATTACCGAATACATCGAAAACAAGCTGGGAAGCATTTAAGAAGTCGATTCAATAATTTCTATAAAGGAGAAAACCAATGAGTAGCATTCAAATCATCTTGATTGCGCTATTTATCTATCTCGGCTCGATCGGTTCGATCGTCGGGAACACCATCGGTTGGTATACCTTAGGTCGTCCGATCGTCGCATCCTTGGTCGTCGGGCTCATTTTAGGGAATGTCCCCACCGCGTTGATGGTCGGCGTTCCTCTGCAGATCATGTACATGGGCAACGTCACACCGGGCGGAGCCGTCGCATGGGACTTATCCTATGCCACCTATATCGGTGTCGCCGGAGCGATCGTCTTCGGTAAAGACTTGGGTTCGGCCCAGGTCATCGGACTCGCCGTCCTGTTCGCCGGTATCGGCGGATTTGTCGGTCAATTCATGTGGAATATCTCGTATGCGGCCAACTTACCGTTGAACCGTATCGCCAACCGTTATGCGGAAGCCGGCGAAACGAAGAAAATGTATATCCCGAACCTCGTGTTCGGTCAGCTGATCGGATTCGCGGCCCGTTTCATCCCGGCGATCCTCGTCTTGACCACCATGACCACGGCATCGGCCCAAGCGGACTTCGCCACCCTGATTCCGGCATGGGTCATCACGACCTTAGGTGTCTTCGGCGGTATGATGGCAGCTTTGGGGATGGGCATCATCTTGTCCTTCCTGCTCAAGAAACAATATCATTTCGCTATTTATCTCGGCGGATTCGTCCTGGTGACGTATTTCGGTCTGAATACGATGGCTGTCGCCGTCGTCGCGATCATCCTCGCGGTGCTCTATTATGTTTCCATCGCGAATAAGTCGGAAAGAGAAGGAGCATGAACATGACGAAAAAAATCAGCGCCAAAACACTGCGCAAATCTTTCTTCAACTGGTTCTTCTGGAACGGTTGCTCCCAACAGGCTGAAAGTATGCTGGGGATGGCGTTTGGACAAGCGATGGCTCCGGTCATCGAAGAATTGTACGACACCAAAGCCGACCGTGCCGCCGCTTTGAAACGCCATATCACCTTATTCAACACCGAATCCCAAGTCGGATCCATCTGTAACGGAATCGTCTGCGGTTTGGAAGAAGCGAATGCCAACGGCGAATGTACGCCGGAACTCATCAGCAGCGTGAAGGTCGCCCTCATCGGCCCGACTTCCGCGATCGGTGATTCCCTCTGGGTAGCCACCATCATCCCGATCTTGTTGACATTGAGCTTATCGATCTCCCAAGCTTCCGTTTCCACCGCCTGGCTCGGTCCGGTGCTGTACATGATCGTCTATCCGATCGGCACCTGCGCGCTTAGCTGGTATCTCTTCAAACTCGGTTACAAATCAGGTCTTGAAGGCATCCAAGGTTTCATGGGCGAGAAGTTGTCCGCGCTGACCGATACGATGACCGTCCTTGGATTGATCGTCGTCGGAGCCTTGACCGCATCTTTCGTCAACGTCGTATTGCCGATCCAGATCGTCCGTGATGTCTTAGACGCGACGACCGGAACGATCCTGAAGAACCAAGTGATCTTCAACGCAAACAACGTCGTGAACGCCATCTTCCCGAAAGTCCTGCCGTTAGCCTTAACCTTATTCGTCTATTATCTTTATTCCAAGAAGGGCTGGTCTCCTTTGAAACTCATGGGATTGATCCTTGTCCTGGCCTGTGTCCTGACTTATATCGGTTATCTGACACACGTCTACGCCTAACATCACTTACAGAAACAGGAGAAAACCACCATGCTTAAATTCATCCAAGAATTCTCGAACGTCCTCAATCGTCTCAGCAGCGAGCAGGAAGCAAATATCCGTAAATCCGCTGAATTATGCGCGGAAACCATCGCCAGCGGAAAGATGGTCCACCTCTTCGGAAGCGGACATTCCGTATTACCCATCCAAGACACATTCCCCCGCTATGGCGGAGTCGTCGGTTTCCATCCTCTGATGGATCCGCGCGTCATGTGGACCAATGTCATCGGACCGGGCG
>JBAVGP010000156.1:0-1745 GCA_049684955.1 Erysipelotrichaceae bacterium | reverse complement strand
CTGATAACCGTCCTTGACGGTTTTCAGGATGCCGGACGCCAGATCGAAATTGAACATCGAGTCGAATCCGACCGCATAGGCGGCTGCTTGATTGGCCGGCAGCCAGACTTCCGCCAACAGGAAGATGTCCGGATTCACCGACTTCACGTACTCTTTCATTTCCATCCAGAACTGCTTGTTTAATTCCATCGTCGGGGTTCCGACGGGATATTCGTTCTTGTCATAGATACGCGGAGCGGCGTCGTAACGGAATCCCTCGACGCCCAGATCCATCCAGAACTTAAGGATATTCTTCAGTTCGGTGCGGACCGCTTCGCTTTGTGCGTTGAGTTCCGGCATTTTGTCCCAGAATGAAGCATAATAAGCCAGACTGTTCGTATAGTACCAGCCGGTTTTATCCGGATACTGCGCATTGGTAAGTTTCGCTTCGATACGGTAATAGTCGCGATACTTTTTATCTCCGCTGATTCCTTTCTCGAACCACGGATGATCGATCGCGGTATGGTTGAATACCATATCGAGGATCAGTTTGATTCCGCGCTGCTTGCAGGCCGCGACCAGGGCTTTGAAATCATCAAGCGTACCGAATTGCGGATCGACGGCATAATAGTCTTTCACATCGTATTTGTGATACGAATCCGAAGGACTGATCGGATTCAGCCAGATCGCATTGATGCCCAGATCGGTGGTCGTTTTCGGATCGCCGTCGTTCAGGACATCGAGATGCTCGATGATACCCTTGAAATCGCCGAATCCGTCGCCGTTGGAGTCGGCATAGGAAATCGGGAAGATGTTATAGGCGGTGGAGACTTCGGACGCGAAAACATCCGCGTTGGAGCCTTTCAGCAGGATCGCGAGTTCATCGACCGTTTTGCGTTTGACTTTCGCCGTATTCGAACAAGCGGTGAGTACGACCAATAGCAGAATCAGGATTTTTTTCATAGGTTCCTACTTCTCAAGCACAAGGGCTTGATAGGGTTTCAGGATGATTTCCCGGGAAATTTCAGCCACTCCGTAATTATCATAATGGACGGCTTTGGGGAGATACGGTAAGCGATACTTGATTTCATGATCGCGGAAATTGGCGACGATGAGAGCCGTCGTATCATCGATGGTACGTTCGAAGATGAACAGGTCTTTGTTTCTCGGTGAAATCAGACGGAAATCGCCATAGACCAGGACCTGGTGCAGATGTCCGTGTTTCCGTAAACGGATAAGATGTTTATATGCGTTGAGGATCGAAGAGGGATCATCGGTTTGGACCGCGACATTGATCTGAGGATAATTGCCGACCGGCTTCTGATGCGGCTTCCCTTTCGAGAACCCGGCGTTCTTCGTTCCGTCCCATTGCATCGGCGTCCGTGCGTTATCCCGTGAAGTCCGACGCAGATGCGTCATGATCTGTTCCGGTGTCTGGCGGAGGATCGCTTTGGCGTAATAGTTCTTGACCCAGACATCGTTGAAATCGTCGATATCGGTATAGTCCACATTGGTCATCCCGATTTCTTCTCCGTTATAGATGAACGGTGTCCCGGGCAGTGTCAGCAATACAGTCCCAAGCATACATCCGGATGCGCGATGATATTTCTTCGGACTTCCATATTGACTCATGACGCGCGGATGATCGTGGTTGAGCCAGTAGTGGGGAATCCACCCTTTTCCCTTCATGCCTTGGATCCAGTGGTTCATTGTTTCTTTGAGATCGAGGACATTGACACTCAGTTCATCATCTTCTTTGTCTTCCG
>JBAVGP010000155.1:0-4369 GCA_049684955.1 Erysipelotrichaceae bacterium | reverse complement strand
GTCGGTGTCAGTTTCGCTTTCCTGAATATTTCCATCCTGTCCCCTGCCTTGATCATCGCAGGCATCACCTTCGGTTTCTCCGTCTTGGGCGTGATGATCGGCAAGCGTTTCGCCGTCCTGCTTGATAATAAAGCGGAAATCCTGGGAGGTGTGGTCCTGATCTTGATCGGAGCCCGCATCCTGATAACCCATCTCTAAACAAAAGATGCGGACTTCGCATCTTTTTCTATGTTTATTTCGCGATCGTCAGATAGAGGATGCCCATCAAAAGGATAAGGCATACCACCCAGGCGAAGATGCGGATTGTAAGTTGCTGCTTATAGTGCCGGTGCACGAAGAGGAAGACAACCCAGACGCTGAGTCCGGCGATATAACCGACCGACGTGATGTCCAGCACCATTCCGATCAACATGAACATTACGACCAGCCCGAGATAATACAGGTTGACGTCGGAGCGTTCCAGGCGGATCGGACGCGATTCCTGTACTTCTTCGACATGCGCTTTGAAGACGGGGATTTCGATTTCCGCTTCCGGTTCGACCTTTTCGAAGAGCTCGAAACCGCCTTTGGCGAATTCGACTTTCTGCACGGAATTCACGCTCCTCACTTTCCATTCTTCTCCCAATGCGCTCTTCACGGCTTTGGGGATATCGCCCAAGATCATGCGGACGATCTCCGTTCTTCCATACGGTTTACTGATGATGCGTTTCACTTTTTTCGCCGCGATGTTTTCATTGACCCCATCCGCGGTTTCATAGAGATATACGGTCTGATCGCGCGTATCGGCGCTGACCCACACCTTGTAGGCGATGGGTTTCTTGCTTGAAGTGAACGATGCATCCAAAAACTCCGCTTCGCCAAAAAGATCGGCATTCTCGGCAGGTTTTACCACCAATCCCAATTCCTGCATCGTTTCCTGGATTGTAGCCAGAATCGCATCTTTCATCGTTTCACCTCGTGGATTCACAATAGTTTCATTTGCTTTTAGGATAACACTTCCGCATCATCGCGACAAGTAAACGCTTTGTTAAATAAAAGAACCCTAGCTAAACAAGGGTTCTTCTTCATCTTCATCGTCGATCGGAGGTAAAACGTTCTGGAAAAATTCGATCAATTCGGGATGTTGGGCGATCGTATCGAACAAGAGCGTCAACAATTGTCCCATATCCAACTCTTGCATACGTTCCAGAATGCGGGCGACCGCTTCTTCGTCGAAGTCTTCTTCCTCATCGCTTTCCGTATCTTCAGGTTGGCTGCGCATCAGCGCCAAAGCGGTGTTCTGATGGCTGCACCAGGTTTCGCCGCATGTGCAGGTATGTTCCACGACTTCCTGGCTTTCGCTCAGCAGGATGCGTACATAGTGGTGATCCGGCTTGTCGAAGGCGTAGACCCGTTCGGATTCGTTGGAAAAAATCAGACGGGGCTCGATCGACGGTTGTACTTCATTCGGTTTGATCGCCGTTTCTTCCGGCATGACCGGGATTGTTGTTTTCATCAATGCCCCTCCTTTTCGTTAAGGTCGAATGCGTCTTCTCTGAATACGATGCTGACGCGTTTGTGTTGCAGAATGGTATGATACTCCACCAGATCGTCGCGGCGCAAGGTGAATGCATCGAGATGCACATCCTTGAAATCGCTGCGGGACAAACCCTTGATACAGTCCCTGAGATCGACCAGATAACTCAGTTCGAGCGGGGAATGACGATGGGCTGCGAGGATGATCGCCGGATGCAAATCGATCAATTTGGTCAGTGAATCAACGACCGTGGATTGGCGCATCCCGTCGCTGAAGTACAGCCACATGGAATAGTTGACCGCATCCGCGGTGAACAGGATTTTGTCCTCTTCGATGAACAAGGCCAGATCGTTGGCGGTATGTCCGGGGATGGAAATGAAGCGGGCGGTCTTGCCGCCGAGATCAAAGACCATCGTTTCGTTGAGATCCTCGTAAATCACATTCGAATAATCATGGATCGGTACTTCTTCGCCGTTCAGGATCCGTTTGACGCCGATACTGCGTAAAGCGTGAGATGTCAGGATGACCGCTTCGGGAACCGCTCTGAGCGGGATCAATACTTTTTCAAAAGCATAGTTGCCTCCCACATGGTCGATATGCCCGTGCGAGTTGCATACGATGAGTTCTTTGTCGGTCAACGACTTCACCAAGGTCAGGATATCAAAGATACCATATCCAGTATCCCACAGCAAGGCTTTTTTATCCCCGACGATCAAATCGAAGTGGACTGCCGTTTCATGGATGTGGTAGATGCCCGGTTTGACTTCAGTCACATTGAACAAGCTTTCGGCCTCCGTTCGTATGCGGTTATTATACGCAGGTACCTTTTATTATACAACTATTTTCCGCTTTCGCCATAGTTGCTGAGAACACGCGCACTCGGATCATCGACCTTGCAGCCCGGCCATGTGGCATTGGGCATCCAATATCCGGGGATCATCTTCGCTCTTCCGGTATACATCGTCTCGAAAGTTTCGCGATAGAGCAGCGCTTCCTGGGTATGCGGCGGACAATGCGGATATTTCTTCTTGGCTGCTTTGACATCTTCCATCGTATAGATGCTTTGGGCGTATTTCTTCAACTCTTCGACCATCGAGTGTCCGACCGCGTCGCTGAAAGCGGCCTTTTCCCGCCATAAGATTTCTTTCGGCAACAATCCTTCGTTTTCAAACGCTTTACGCAGCAGGTATTTCCCCTGCCCGTTGGTGTTCATTTTCAACTCGGGACAGATCGCCATCACATCGCGGACGAAATCAAGATCCCCGAACGGCACCCGTGCTTCCAGCGACCAGGCCGCGATACAACGGTCAGCCCGCAATACGTCGTACATATAGAGTTCTTTGATGCGTTTTTCGCTCTCGCGCTGGAATTCATCTCCCGAAGGGGCGAAATCCGTATATTTGTAGCCGAACAGTTCATCGCTGATTTCGCCCGTCATCAGGACTTTGATATCCGTGTTTTCGCGGATATACCGGCATAGCAGATACATCCCCATGCTGGCACGGATCGTCGTGATGTCATACGACTCAAGATGATAGACCACCGACTTCAATGCTTCCAATACGTCGTCCATCGTCATCGTGACTTCATGATGCCGGCTGCCGATGAAATCGGCGACTTGTTTCGCATATTTCAAGTCGATGGCGTCTTTCGCCATCCCGATCGCGAAGGTATCGATCGGAACCGGGGTCATCTTCTGTGCCAACGCGCAGACCAGGGACGAATCCAAGCCTCCGCTCAACAGATATCCTAAGGGTACGTCGCTCATCAGCCGTTTAGTGACCGCATCGCTTAATCCGGTTCTGATTCGGCGGTCGATATCATCGAGATCGCTCAATGTCGAGGATACTTCGGTGATCTTCGCGTAATCGACGAAGTTGCCTTTGTAGAAGTAGTGACCGGGCGGAAACGGCGAAACTTCCTTGCATAACGAATGCAATGCTTTGGCTTCGGATGCGAAAGCCATCTTCCCGCTTTCTTTCAGGATGCCGTAAAACATCGGGCGGATGCCGATCGGATCGCGGGCTGCCATCACTTCACCCGATAATTTGTCAAAGAGGACGAAAGCGAACTCCGCATCCAGCATCGCCGCCATCTTTTCCTTGTAGGAAGTATACAGCGGCAGCAGCACTTCGCAGTCGCTGCGGGAAATGAACGGATACATCGGGAACATCGCTCGGAATTGGTGTTCATTGTAGATCTCGCCGTTGCATACCAGCCGCATCGCTTCGGTATCGAAAGGCTGCATCCCGTGTTCGCTGGTGTCCATGATGGAAAGACGGTGGAATCCGAAAATGCCCCAGGGCGCTTTCATGACCCTGCTTTGGTCAGGTCCCCGGTGTTGAATCAACGCGAAGGCATCCAGGAATTTCTGTTCCGATACTTCGCCTACTGTAAATAGAAATCCGCACATGTGTGTTACCTCCGGAAATAGAAAAGGCAGCCTTATCCCTTAAGGGACGAAGGCTGCCTCCGTGGTACCACCCTGATTATCGATTTGTTCGATCACTTTTCGGGTCGCTGTTGAACCCTTTCGGCGGATAACGTTGCCTGAACGTCGCGGCTACTGCTTACGGTTCGCCGACGCACTCCAAGGGGTTACCGATCCGGGGTATTCCTGTTGGCTTGCACCTTCCCAACTCGCTGTGTAGACCTTGCCCGGACGACATATCCTCGTCAATGTTTTTACCAGTGTAACGCAAACGGAATGATTTGTCACGAATATTTTTCAGAGGTTATGTAAATTTAGGTAAACACATCATTATCTTTGTCATTTTCTTTCAGTCGAAGGATTTCCCAACCGTTCTTTATCGCAGATCGGGGAAGCGGTTGCCGCAGGACGAACAATAGACC
>JBAVGP010000154.1:0-2284 GCA_049684955.1 Erysipelotrichaceae bacterium | reverse complement strand
GGGGACGATTCACAAGTTCCCAATGTGCTAATTGTTTTAGTGGCGCCATTAACTAGACTGACTCCACATACGGGTTGGTTCCTTCTGATCCATTTCGGATGTACTGTGGTTCCTGCTCATATACTGAAAAACATGGTTGTGAATGATGCTAAGAAACCGCCTTATTGAAAGCGGAAGTCGCCCATATCAAGGTGATCACGGTCAAAGGGATCAGGAACAAGAAGGCTTCCCCGACCTTGATATTGAGGATGACGCCGTTGGTCAATAATCTTCCAGCCTCGACCGCATAATAAACCGGATTGAAATGAGCGATGAACTGCAGCCATTTCGGCGCCAGTTCCATCGGCAGTAACATTCCCGAAAGTAAAAGCACCGGCAGGTTGACCCCTTGGATGATCGGAGATAACTTATCCTCATCTTTCAATATCAGACCCAACGCGTTGCCGAAAGCGGATGTCGTGACGATGATCATCGAAAGGATGCTCATGAAGATAAGATAACCTAGGGGATGGATCTTGAATCCGAAAGGGATCGCGATCAGAGTGAAAAAGCAGACTACCACCAGCATATTCGCAAGGTCGCGCGTCACATTGCCCGCCAACAAGGCGAAACGGCTGGTCGGTGTGACTCTGAAACGTTCGATGACCCCGCTGCGCACTTCGTCGATCATGTCATATCCGACAAACAATCCTTCCAGGAAAGCCACGATGACCAACAATCCCGGTACGAAGATGTTCATGATATTGCCGGAAGAGAACGTGTCGACATTGACCAGTTTCGATAACAACGGGGAGAAGAGGACGAGATAGAGGACAGGGTTCAACAGGCTCATAACGATATAGATCG
This sequence comes from Erysipelotrichaceae bacterium, assembly GCA_049684955.1. Taxonomy (GTDB): domain Bacteria; phylum Bacillota_I; class Bacilli_A; order Erysipelotrichales; family Erysipelotrichaceae; genus GWE2-51-13. Next base: position 1,438 of record JBAVGP010000154.1, on the reverse strand, counting down.
GATTGCGCAGCGTTTCCATCATCTTGCGGCGAAACAACAGGCCGGTATCGCGGAATAGTTTCATGCCTGTCCACCTTCTTCCGCATGCAGATCACGCAATGAACGTCCGGTCTTACGCAAAAACACATCATCGAGCGAAGGGGCCGACAAGGTGATCGTTTTTAAAATGACTTGCTGGTTTTCAAGGATGTGGATGACTTCGGTGATGGCGTTGGCGCCGTCATCGACATAAAGTCGAAGATATACGCCATCCGCGCTGACTTCGCGGATAAAATCCGTCCGCTTCAGCACTTCGACCAATCCAGATGCCTTATCTTCCTGATCTTCGATGCTGATCGTGATACAGTCGCCGGCCACTTCTTTCTTCAGTTCTTGCGGCGTCCCCATCGCGACGATTTTCCCGTTATCGATGATGGCGATGGTATCGCATAACGCATCGGCTTCTTCCAGATAATGCGTCGTAAGGAAGATCGTCGTTCCTTCTTGGCGCAGTTTCCGTATCTGCTCCCATAAGTTCGCCCGGTTTTGCGGATCCAATCCGGTCGTGGGTTCATCCAGAAAAAGCACGATCGGACGATTCATCAGTCCTAACGCCACATCCAGCCGTCGACGTTGACCGCCGGAATACGTCCGTACGATCCGATCCGAGAACTCCGAAAGATCCAGCAATCCGATAAGTTCCTTAGCCCGTGCTTTGGCATCCGGCGTGGATAATCCATATAACTGACCCTGTAAGACCAGATTTTCTTCTCCGGTGGCGGAACGATCGGCGCCCCCGACCTGACTGACATAGCCGATTTTGCGGCGGACTTGATCAGGATGGCGGACCACATCCAATCCGGCGACCAGCACTTCGCCTGAATCGGGAACCATCAACGTAGTCAAAACCCTCAACGTCGTCGTCTTGCCGGCTCCGTTAGGACCCAGAAATCCAAAAACAGATCCCGCAAAGACTTCCAGATCGACACCGTCGACGGCTTTCACCGACGATTGTTTTGAAATAAAATGCTTTTTAAGATTTTTAATCGAAACGATCGGCTGATTCATCTCAGAGTTCCTTTTACTTTCCTGTTATTCCAAATCCTATCTTTTCGATTTCGGATAATGCACATCGTCATAATCACGGATCAGATCGAACCTTGCTTCGGCATACGAACAAACCGGGTTGATCAGCAACTTGTTTTTGCGCGCATAGTCGACCGCATGATCCACCAACTTGGCGGCGATGCCTTGACCCCGCAAAGCCACCGCCACTTCGGTACGCCAGATCGTCAGAATCTTGTTTTCAATGGTATAGTCGATGAAGGCCACTTTCGTTTCCGGTGATTCGCCGACATAGAAGAGATCGGCTGTTTCCTTGATTTCGTACATGTTTGCCTCGTTTCCGTGATAAGCGATATCATATCCTGCGATTGCAGGATGTTGCTCATCCATATCC
>JBAVGP010000153.1:0-5298 GCA_049684955.1 Erysipelotrichaceae bacterium | reverse complement strand
CAAAAGAACTAGCCAGCTCTGGGATCTGGAACTCATTTAGTCAGCTTAGTTCGATTTTGATGACCGGAATGGACCTGTTGATTGCGAATATCATGCTCGGAGCATCTCCTGCAGGTGTTTTAGCGGTTGCCAAAACAGCTCCAATGGCATTGCTGATGCTGATTAATGTAGTACCGCAGGCTTTCGCTCCACAGCTAACCATCACCTATGCGAAAGAAACTCGGGTAGTCTTCCGTAAGGAACTTATTTCAACATTGCGCGTCACGGCGTTGCTGACAGCGATTCCGATTGCGGGGTTCATCGCTCTATCAAGTGAATTCTTCAAACTTTGGGTTCCGACCATGGCGAACGGAGAACTCTCGATCTTAGGTATTTGGACCATGGTATCAATGGTTGCCAGTTTCGGTGTTCTGCCACTGGTATATCTTTTTACCATCACTAACAAATTGAAACTTCCTTCGTTGGTCGTCTTCTGTATGGGAATAGCGAATATCATCATCGTGCTGTTTCTGCTTCGATATACTTCATTAGGGCTTTATGCGATTGCAGGCGTCAGCAGCATTCTAGAAGGATTCAGATATCTGATTTTCATACCCATCTATGCCGCCAAATGTCTGGATGAACCCCGTTCGACATTCTATCCTTCGATTTTTCGAAGTCTGACCTATATGGGTATGCTTCTGATTGGATTTAAAGGTATCGCCATTCTAATTCCAGCCACACATTGGGCGATATTACTCCTCGATGCAGGATTGATGGCAGCATTCGGGGTAGTGCTAGGATATTTCTTCATGTTTGATCCAGATACACGGGTAAAAGTGAATGGCTTTATCCATAGGAAATTATTTCGTAGGAAATAAGTTGAAAACCATTCGAATTACATTGAAATAAGGTATGATAAATAAGTATCCAAGGAGAAAAACATGATAGAAGCGAGTGAACAAGTCGTAAAAGAAAGACAAATCAGCATTCTCGACCAAGTTAAGAAATATTGTGGTGACCACAAGATCAACTATTTCCTTACCGGAGGCACATGCATCGGTGCGATTCGCCATAATGGTTTTATACCTTGGGATGATGATATTGACATATCCATGTTGCGGAAAGACTATGAGGATTTTATTGAACACTTCAATTCAACTAAGTCAAAGTATCAAGTCTATACGTGTGAGAATGAATCATCCTACCCGTTTCCTTTTGCGAAAATCGTTGATTTAACAACGATCTACGTTGAAGCAAACGACGAATTGAAAATGGAAATGGGCATCAATATAGATTTATTTCCAATCGATCGATTGCCTGATCAGAAATATCTTTCGTCAATCATCCAGAATTCCATTAAATTCCTGCGCAATGTCATATATGTCAAAGCGATCGATGTTAAAACGAATCGTGGAACCAAGAAAAACATGATCTTGAATGTTACGAAGGTATTAGGGAAAGCAGCATCTTCAAATTCGATTTCAAAAATCATCAATTCCATCGCTAGAAACACTGGAGATGCAACATCAAAAAAAGGCGGCATCTTGGTTTGGGGTTATGGGAAACGGGAAATCGTTGAAATGGATGTTTTCAGAGACACTGTCATTCTCGATTTCGAAGGAAGGAAACATACGGTTCCAGTCGGTTATCACGACTGGCTGACCAGTATTTACGGAAATTACATGCAGTTGCCGCCGGTCGAAAAACAAGTCACGCACCATCAATATAAAGCCTTTATCAAATAGCCAAAACAAGGAGGATCTACAATATGAATATCGCAGTCATCATCGCCGCAGGACGCGGCACACGCATGGGTCAGGACATCCCGAAACAATTCATCAATGTCAACGATAAGCCGATTGTGATCTATACGTTGGAATCTTTCCAGAAACATCCGGATATCGATGCGATCGAAGTTGTATGTCTTGAAGGATGGAGTGAAATCATGATGGCATATGCGCGACAGTTCAACATCACGAAACTGAAGTGGATTACGGCAGGCGGTGAAAGCGGTCAGGAATCAATCAGAAACGGTGTTTATAATCTTGAAGGAATCGCTTCGCCGGAGGATGTCATCATTATCCACGACGGAATCCGCCCTTTAGTTGATGATGCAGTTCTGTCCGATGTCATTGTAAAATGCAAAATGCATGGCAATGGAGTCACATCCTTGCCCTATAATGAGCAAATATTCGTTAAGACAGATGAATTCACAACCACCAAATTCATCCCCCGTGAAACTTTGCGCCGTGTGATGACACCGCAAGCGTATATTTTTAAGAAATTGGATGAAAAGTATCATGAAGCATTCGAAAAGGGAATCGGAATCCATGGTTCCCATTATACAAACACAATGATGGTCGAATTAGGAGAAACACTTTATTTCGCTGCAGGTTCGGACAAGAATATTAAGATCACAACGATGGATGATATCGATATCTTCAAAGCTCTATTATCGACGCATCGAAGCGATTGGATGAAATAGAATGAATCAACATATCCTGGATAATTCCGATTATCAGCAACTGATCCATGAATTCGCGGATTCGAGATTGGATTGGGATCAATTGAAAAATTCACAGATTTTTATCACGGGTGCCAGCGGAATGATAGGTTCATTCATTGTGGATATGCTGATGGATCGTAACATTCGATACAAGTCGGATATCCATATCATCGCAAGTGCAAGAAATCAATCCCGGGCAGAGGAAAGATTCCGTCCATATCTGAAACATCCGAGTTTCGAATTTTTGAAGTATGACGTCTCGGAACCTTTGTTACTGAATCGATCATTTGACTTTATTATCCATGCTGCTTCGAATACTCATCCGGTTTCATACGCAGAGGACGCAATAGGAACGATTATTACCAATCTTGTCGGGACAAAGAATCTTTTAGATTTCGCGATACGCCATCCGATCAAGCGGTTCTGCTTTATATCGACAGTTGAAATCTATGGTGAAAATACCGGGAGCTTGGATAAATTTACGGAAAAGGATCTTGGGTATATCGATTGCAATACCTTACGCGCTGGATATCCAGAAAGCAAACGTTGCTCAGAAGCTTTATGTAATGCCTATAATCAATCATTCGGTATTGATTTTGTGATACCGCGTCTATGCCGCGTCTATGGTCCGACGCTTCTATCATCCGATTCCAAAGCTTTGTCTCAATTTTTAAAGAACGCTGTCAATAAGGAAGATATCGTACTCAAGAGCGAAGGGAAACAGCATTTCTCCTATCTTCATGTCGCAGATGCGGCCAGTGGAATTTTGACGGTTTTATTAAGGGGTGAGAGTAAAAAGGCATATAACATCGCTGATGAAGAATCGGATATAACGCTCCGGGACCTAGCCCAAGAACTAGCCAAAATCGCAGGAACACAGGTAGTGTTCCAACTTCCGGACGACAAAGAAAAGAAAGGCTTTTCCACTGCCACCAAAGCTTTACTTGATGCTTCTGAACTTAAGAAACTTGGATGGGAAGCCAAGTTCGATATAAGGCGGGGACTTGCGAATACAATTCGGATATTAGGCAAGGATTGTGAAAACATCTAATAGGGAATTTTCAGGATTACAACGTAAAATGTGCTATTTTACTTGAAAGTTCTATATATATGGGATAATATTGTATTGCTCTTGTGCAGATAAACACATCCGGAAAATAATTCCCGGATAGATCAATCCTTCCCCCCCACCCATAAGATTGATCTAAAAAACACGAGAGATATCCCACCTCCCCCCCACATTGAGGTGGGATTTTTTTACTTTCTGTGCAATAATTGGACATATTGAGAAATAGTTCCGATACTGTACTATTAACTGGACGGAGAATATGAATGCTTGAACCGATTATGAAGACAGAAAATCCGACGGGAAAAATCTCTTTACCGGCATATAAGGATAGAGGCGGCTCCGATTAGGTGACCCTTCCGCAAAAGGATGAATATCCGCATTCATTCATCAATGCACTCTCTCACGCCGAAACCGTAATGGGTTTTATGCAAAACCAAAGTAAATAATATATACTTACATTAAAGGAAACAGAAAAATCAACATTTCTTATTGATCCATTTTCAATGATAGCCAGATTATCTTTGGCTGGACAATTGGACAGGAGGTATTCATGAAAGTACTGATACTATCGAGTCATACACCTTCCTTATTCTGGTTCAGGCTGGATATGATGAAAGAAATGATCAGCAACGGTCATGATGTTTACGCTGTGGGAAATGAGAGCGAAGCGATCTGGGGTCAACGATTCATCGAAATAGGGATTCATTATAAAAGCATCCGCGTATCCCGCAACGGGATCAATCCGATCAATGATCTGAAAACATTCAGCGACTTACATAAAACGATAAGAGAAATCCGACCTGACCTTGTTTTTGCGTATCATGCGAAAACAGTAATCTATGGAAGCATCGCTTCGAATCTTCTGGGAATTCATGAATTTTACTCACTTATTGCGGGATTGGGATCCGTCTTCATCGGAAAATCCACGAAAACACGCCTCGTACGATCCGTCATGAAACTCGAGTATCGCATCGCCTGCGGTTTGAGTAAGAAAGTTTTGTTTCATAATCATGATGACAGAGACTATTTCGTCCATGATCACTTAGTCAATCTACGGAAAACGGCGATCGTCAACGGATCCGGTGTCAACCTGGATGAGTTCATCCCGACCGGCTATCCGATAAAAACGACATTTCTGTTTATCGGAAGACTGATCAAAGATAAAGGGCTGATCGAATATTTGAAAGCATGTGAGATGATCCGGGTAAAGTTTCCGCAGGTTCGCTGCTTGGTGGTCGGACCTTTCGATACAAATCCATCGTCGATCACGCAAGCGCAGCTTGATCCCTATATACAGTCCGGCGCGATCGAGTTTTTCACAGAACAGGTAGATATCCGACCGTTCATCGCGCAAAGCAGCGTATTCGTATTGCCATCCTACCGCGAAGGGACGCCGAAAACGATTATCGAAGCGATGGCGATGGGGAGACCGATCATCACGACCGATGCCCCGGGGTGTCGCGAAACAGTATCGAATGGGGTCAATGGATATCTGACCAATGTAGAAGATGCTGCCGATCTATTCGAAAAGATGAGATTATTCATTGAAAACCCCGATATCATTGAAGAAATGGGACAAAAGAGCATCGAAATCGCAAAAATGAAATATGATGTCCGGAAAGTGAACGAGAATGTTTTCAAAGAGATGCATCTAGTCAAATAAGGAGGCTTACCATGGGAATCTTCAACGATTTAATCAGAAGAACGGGGAAATTGGCGGTTGTCGGGCTGGGATACGTAG
>JBAVGP010000152.1:0-4625 GCA_049684955.1 Erysipelotrichaceae bacterium | reverse complement strand
CTTGGGACCTTCTCCAGCCCCAGGATGTGACGAGCCGACATCGAGGTGCCAAACCGCTCCGTCGATATGAGCTCTTGGGAGCGATCAGCCTGTTATCCCCGGAGTACCTTTTATCCTTTGAGCGATGTCCCTTCCATACGGAAACACCGGATCACTATGCTCTAGTTTCCTACCTGATCGACTTGTCGGTCTCCCAGTCAAGCACCCTTATGCCATTACACTCTGCGGACGGTTACCAATCGTCCTGAGGGTACCTTTAGAAGCCTCCGTTACTCTTTTGGAGGCGACCACCCCAGTCAAACTACCCACCAAACAATGTCCCCGCATCAGCGGGTTAGAACTCAAATAATTAAAGGGCCGTATTTCAACAGCGGCTCCACAAATACTAGCGTACCTGCTTCAATGCCTCCGGCCTATCCTACACATCAATTACCCAAATTCAATGTTAAGCTATAGTAAAGGTTCACGGGGTCTTTTCGTCCCATCGCGGGTAATCGGCATCTTCACCGATACTACAATTTCACTGAGCTCACGGTTGAGACAGTGTCCAGATCATTACACCATTCGTGCAGGTCGGAACTTACCCGACAAGGAATTTCGCTACCTTAGGACCGTTATAGTTACGGCCGCCGTTTACTGGGGCTTCAATTCAATGCTTCTCTTGCGATGACATCTCCTCTTAACCTTCCAGCACCGGGCAGGTGTCAGGCTATATACTTGATCTTTCAATTTTGCATAGCCCTGTGTTTTTGTTAAACAGTTGCCTGGACCTATTCTCTGCGCCCTCATTACTGAGGGACCCTTTCTCCCGAAGTTACAGGGTCAATTTGCCTAGTTCCTTAACCGTGATTCACTCAAGCGCCTTAGTATATTCTACCCGACTACGTGTGTCCGTTTACGGTACGGGTACCTTAAAGATTAAGTTTAGCGGATTTTCTTGGAAGTCTGATTACGTGTGCTATCCAATCACCACAAGGGCTCTCGGTACTATCAGGTTCGACTAGATCTCCGGATTTGCCTGGAGTTCCAATATCTACACCCTTCAACCAGCTATTCCGTCAGCTGGCGACACTTTCACTACTCCGTCTCCACGTCACTCTTTAAGGTAGTAAGGGAATATTAACCCTTTCTGCCATCGGCCTCGCCGTTCGGCTGAGCCTTAGGACCCGACTAACCCTGATCCGATTAGCGTTGATCAGGAAACCTTAGTCTTTCGGCGAGGGGGTTTCTCACCCCCTTTATCGTTACTTATACCTACATTTGCTTTTCCACACGCTCCAGCAAAGCTCACGCTTCACATTCAACGCAGAGTGGAATGCTCCCCTACCAACCATTACTGGTTCCATAGCTTCGGTAAATTGCTTATGCCCGATTATTATCCACGCCAAACTCCTCGACTAGTGAGCTGTTACGCACTCTTTAAATGAATGGCTGCTTCCAAGCCAACATCCTAGCTGTCTTAGCAATCTGACTTCGTTAGTTCAACTTAGCAATTATTTCGGGACCTTAGCTGATGGTCTGGATTCTTCTCCTCTCGGGCACGGACCTTAGCACCCATGCCCTCACTCCTGATATCAAACTAATGCGCATTCGGAGTTTATCAAGACTTGATAGGCGGTGAAGCCCTCGCATCTTATCAGTCGCTCTACCTCACATTAGTAATTATCAAGGCTGCACCTAAATGCATTTCGGGGAGTACGAGCTATCTCCAAGTTTGATTAGCCTTTCACCCCCACCCACAGTTCATCCGGAAGCTTTTCAACGCTTATCGGTTCGGTCCTCCAGTTAGTGTTACCTAACCTTCAACCTGACCATGGGTAGATCACTTGGTTTCGCGTCTACTACCACTGACTAATTCGCCCTATTCAGACTCGCTTTCGCTTCGGCTGCGAAACTTAATTTCTTAACCTTGCCAGTGACAGTAACTCGTAGGTTCATTATGCAAAAGGCACGCCGTCACAGCACGAAGCTGCTCCGACCGCTTGTAAGCGCATGGTTTCAGGGACTATTTCACTCTTCTATTCGAAGTTCTTTTCACCTTTCCTTCACAGTACTGGTTCACTATCGGTCTCTCGGGAGTATTTAGCCTTACCGGATGGTCCCGGCAGTTTCACGCAGAATTTCTCGTGCTCCGCGCTACTCAGGATACCACTACAGTATATATTGGATTCATGTACGCAACTATCATGCTCTATGGTGACACTTTCCAGAGTCTTCCATTCTCCAATATAAGTCCGATATCGTGGTCCTACAACCCCATAAATGCCGTAACATCTATGGTTTGGGCTAATCCGCGTTCGCTCGCCACTACTTACGGAATCATTCAATTATTTTCTTCTCCTACAGGTACTAAGATGTTTCAGTTCCCTGCGTTCGCCTCCATCATACAATGGATAATATCTCTTCAAGATATTGGGTTGTCCCATTCGGAAATCTTCGGATTAATGGTTATTTGCACCTACCCGAAGCTTATCGCAGCTTATCACGTCCTTCATCGCCTCCGAGAGCCAAGGCATCCGCCATGCGCCCTTGCTTACTTTCTTCAAACACTGTAAACTATTCGTAGTTATACGTTTTCATTTACCATATGGTTCGATATATACTTTTAGCTCTTTTTATCTCTAAAAATTACTTCTTTATTTGCTTTTGTACATTATGTCAAAGATCTATTACAAGACGTTAGTCCTGTTTGGTGGAGAATAACGGATTCGAACCGTTGACCCCCTGCGTGCAAGGCAGGTGCTCTAGCCAGCTGAGCTAATCCCCCGAAATTTTTCTGAAGCGTGATTACCTACTGGTTTAGTGGTATGCTCCCAAATTTTTCGCGTAGTCCCAGGCAGAGTTGAACTGCCGACCTCTACATTATCAGTGTAGCGCTCTAACCAACTGAGCTATAGGACTGTCGTTCAAAACCTCTTACCTTTCGGCTCGGCTTCTTCTAATCTCTTCTATTTCTTAAAGTAAACATAAACAATAAACCAGTAGTACATCCGAACCATAAGATACGGAATCACTCCAGAAAGGAGGTGTTCCAGCCGCACCTTCCGGTACGGCTACCTTGTTACGACTTAGCCCCAGTCACCAGTTTTACCCTAGGACGCTCCTTACGGTTACGTACTTCAGGTACCCCCGGCTCCCATGGCTTGACGGGCGGTGTGTACAAGGCCCGGGAACGTATTCACCGCGCCGTGGCTGATGCGCGATTACTAGCGAATCCAGCTTCATGGAGTCGAGTTGCAGACTCCAATCCGAACTGTGAGAGGTTTTTGGGATTAGCATCCTGTTGCCAGGTAGCGACCTTCTGTACCCCCCATTGTAACACGTGTGTAGCCCCAGACGTAAGGGCCGTGCTGATTTGACGTCATCCCCACCTTCCTCGCATCTTACGACGGCAGTCTTGATAGAGTCCTCAGCTTAAACTGTTAGTAACTATCAATAAGGGTTGCGCTCGTTATGGCACTTAAGCCGACACCTCACGGCACGAGCTGACGACAACCATGCAGCACCTTCACAGATGCCATTGCTGGCTATAATGTTTCCACTATATTCATCTGCAATTTAAGCCTGGGTAAGGTTCCTCGCGTATCATCGAATTAAACCACATGTTCCTCCGCTTGTGCGGGCCCCCGTCAATTCCTTTGAGTTTCACCGTTGCCGGCGTACTCCCCAGGTGGAATACTTAATGCTTTCGCTTGGCCGCTTACTGTATATCGCAAACAGCGAGTATTCATCGTTTACTGTGTGGACTACCAGGGTATCTAATCCTGTTTGATACCCACACTTTCGTGCCTCAGCGTCAGTTGTACCCCGGTAAGCTGCCTTCGCAATTGGAGTTCTTCGTGATATCTAAGCATTTCACCGCTACACCACGAATTCCGCCTACCTTATGTACACTCAAGAATAACAGTATCAACTGCAATTTTACGGTTGAGCCGCAAACTTTCACAACTGACTTATTATTCCGCCTACGCACCCTTTAAACCCAATAAATCCGGATAACGCTCGGATCCTCCGTATTACCGCGGCTGCTGGCACGGAGTTAGCCGATCCTTATTCATAGTATACATACAAAAATCCACACGTGGATCACTTTATTCTACTATAAAAGAAGTTTACAATCCATAGGACCTTCATCCTTCACGCTACTTGGCTGGTTCAGGCTCTCGCCCATTGACCAATATTCCTCACTGCTGCCTCCCGTAGGAGTTTGGTCCGTGTCTCAGTACCAATGTGGGGGACCTTCCTCTCAGAACCCCTATCCATCGAAGACTTGGTGAGCCGTTACCTCACCAACAATCTAATGGAACGCATCCCCATCCATAACCGATAAATCTTTAACTTTTTCAAGATGCCTTAAAAAAGTACTATCAGGTATTAATCTTTCTTTCGAAAGGCTATCCCTGAGTCATGGGAAGGTTGGATACGTGTTACTCACCCGTGCGCCGGTCGTCAGCGGTATTGCTACCCTGCTACCCCTCGACTTGCATGTGTTAAGCCTGTAGCTAGCGTTCATCCTGAGCCAGGATCAAACTCTTCGTTGTATCTTTTTTTTATTTGCTCGGATGCTATCTCTTTTATTTATTGTAGAAAATTGACGTGGTATAAAAATATTCGATAGTATTACT
>JBAVGP010000151.1:0-4367 GCA_049684955.1 Erysipelotrichaceae bacterium | reverse complement strand
GTATCATCACTTCGCTTGTTTCACATTAGTTCTTTTCTTGCTTGCAGGTTGCAGTGCGCCATAAGATCCTAAAGATCCGATCATCACGGTGAAAACTTATGATCCTGAACCATCGTCGTATGTTTCCTATCTATCCGGAGGAAATCTCAATAACGGTAGCAGGTTCGTTCAACTCGATGGCTGGATCTATTATTCGGTATGTGTCATTGTTGATGGAGTCTCGAGTGAGTATGCTGACAATGGATTCTACCGGATGAGCACAGATGGAACAAAGACACAGAAGATAAGCAAGAATTGTACAAATTCCTTATACACGGATGGTACCGACATTTATCTTGACGGCAGCAAACTGATCGTAAGCACGCAGAAGATGGTCGACTACGGTATTGATCAGGCAAATCCATATAAACCGCTCATCATTGTGAATGACACATACATTTATATCGATCGGAGTAATTCGAATGTAGTAATCCGGAAATTTGATGGTTCAAAATCAAGTATTCTGGTCAATTATCCTGTATATGACATCGCGTTCAAAGATGGCTGGGTTTATTATATGACGGAATATCCGGTCGACTGTTTACGCAGAGTCCGATACAACGGCGCGAAGGATATGCTCGTTTCAAAAGGAGTCGCAGACAACTTCTTGATTGAAGGCAATGCGATCTACTATCCCTCGCCGACCGATGGTTCCAAACTTTACAGGATGGATCTTGACGGGAAGAATGTTACAAAACTGACGGATTTCAAAGTTACGTCTCTGAATTCCGATGGTCTCAGAATCTATTATATCAATCCCGAAAGTAAACTGATCCGCTCTGTCAAACTTGATGGGACTGACGATAAAGCTCTTTCATCACGCAAAGCCAAAGACATCACGATTTTCAACGGATGGCTCTATTACAATGATCAAAGCATTCTCTCGCAGAAATACCGCATTTCACTGACGAGCGGAAAAGAAGGAAGCGTCTATTCAATGAAAGAAGTGAGTCCGGACCCTTCTGGAGCGAACATCGTAGCCGGCACCTATGCCAGCGGCACTTTTGCCCAAGTTGGAGATTGGATTTACTATGGTCTCGGAGCAGGAATTTATAAGGTCCATCCTGATGGTACAAGCAAAACGAAGATTTCAAGCATCCATGGAATCAGCATCTGTATCGTAGGGAATTATATCTATTTCGTGAATCCTGAACGCTTCTATACAATCTATCGGATGAATTTGGATGGTACCGACCCGAGATTGGTCAAAGCAACTCCCTCAGGTAGTTTTTATATCAAAGACGGATGGATTTACGGGAATGGATATGAAGGATATGGAATGTACAAAATGAAGGTAGATGGTACGGAAATAAAAGGTTTTGATGGATTCAACTCGATTACTACGATTGTCGGAGATATGATTTACGGAAGCCATTGTGGAGAAGTCTGCGTCGGACTCTTTAAGATAAAACTTGATGGTACCGGTCTTTTCGACTATAAGGTCGGTGAAAACTACATTGATTCAGTCAATGTCGTAGAAGATTGGATATATTATATCGACAACCCGATAAGTAATGGATCGACAAACACGCCAGTTTCAAAACTCATAAAAATCAATATATCCGGGACCGAAAGCATCGTCGTCAATGACAAAGTCGACTCCAACTATCGGCTTTATGGCATCTATGAAGGATGGATGTATTTGAAAGGTACTTCGGCGACTGAAGCGCTCGTAAGAATGAGCATGGATGGAAGTCAACGTCAAGTTGTCATCCCGAAGAATAGCAGCAGCCAAGCTTCCATTAGTCGGGTGATTTTCCTTGGCGACAAGTTGATCACAGATAGTTATGTGAACGAAATTCACCAATTCCACATTTCCAACCTGGACGGAAGCAATCGTGTCCTCTTTCTAAAGTGATAGAACTACCTAAGGCTATATTTGAATATGCCTCAAAAATACGTTCTCATTAGTGAATTGCATAGTCATTATTTCATGTGGGGGGCACAATGAGCAAAAATTCGAAGATTGCATATTCCTTCCTAATTTCCGGTATTTCAATCGCATGCGTGCTTTATGCGTATCGAAACGCAGGGCAATATCAATATTTTCTGTCACTTGTATCGTTGCTGATCGGAGTGAACGTATTTGATTATTTCATGCGGAAAGATGGAGCATCGAGAAAAACGCTCATGCTTCGTAAGCTCCCTGTCATAATTATTTTTATCCTTGTTGTTTTTAGCCTATCATACAATGGAATCTTTAACTGAACTGAATGCACTTAATTCCGGTTTTGATCAAATTATCTGATTATAAAAAGTCCGAATGATTTATTCCTCATAACGATGGGTATATTCATATTTGATATCCTTTTCTCTGCAATATTCTTCCAGAGTTTTCAGTCCTGAATGTCCGCCGAATTTTTCTTTGACGATTTCCGATAAACGAATCAAATCAGTCGATTGATCCAATGATTGATAGAATTTTTCCGTATTCAATCGATCAAAGATATATTTCTCATAACAGGTAAACTCTCCGCCGAAAGAGTAATCGCATTGGATATGGCTTATCGCATATACCTCGAAATAATTACTCTTAACTGTCGCGGTAGTGTACATTTCTGTATTTCTGAGTTTTTCATTGCATATGTCGAAAGTGTCAAACCATAGTTTTATCGGTGAATCCGGATCAGATTCATCGATTATGATCTGATACTCCATGCTAAATCCCACCATATGTTCTTCGCTGTATGAATCCTCTTTTTGAGCTCTTTGCTTGTCAGTGTTACGTTGATTTAAATTGTCAGATATGCTAAATGCCTTGAATTCCGATGACAAAATCTCAACGATTTCCTTCATGTATTCTTGCCTATCCCATTCCCCTTCCAACTCGACAACTTCGCCGAGTTTATCGGACATTTTACCTTCAACTTTGACTATATCGCCTATCTTCACGTCAAAACGACAATTATATTTATACATTCGATCATCCTCAAATAGCACGAGAACGCAAATTCCTTTATTGATATAGTCTGTTGGATTGATTATTGTTGAACTCTTTTTTAATTCTATATCATTTTTATGCTCTGTTTCATCAAATTTATCCGTAATCCGACGCTCTAATTTTCTGTTTTCGATTCTTTCCAATATTCCATCCTTCTCATCAAGGAAGTATCGAACATCCCCCGGAGTACCCGCGAAATCACGATAATAGGATTCTCCTACCGAGCTTCCGCATACCGGGCAGACTGTAGCCAAATATGAAGTCTCCATATTCTTACTGAATGAATCCTGTAGAATGCATCCCGCTTGTCTGGCAATCTCGATTTGTTGATTGGTAAAACTGCTTGGACCAACAGGTGCTGTAATATCATCTGAATAGTAAGAAGCAATCATGTCATTCTTACACTTCCAACATGCGATGACAGAGATATTAATGTATGGTTTTGAAATAGGTTCGGTTCTGCTTTTTTCAGCCATATATCCGTCCTCGGTTCTTAACTAAATATACATCAATTCCCTGTTCTTCGTGGGAATTATCGATGTTACATTTCAATCCATGAAACGTTCTTTTGAACTTTGATCGTTTGTAACCCGGATTTTTGTGTTAAGCATGAAAATAGCTCATAAATCATCCTGTTATCGACAGTATGATTACTGGCAATATAACATTGAATTTATGAGCATTTTTTCAGAAGCACCAGTGATGCAAAATTGTCCTTCATTAACAAAGAATGCCGACATAAAAACATCTATGAAAAACACCTGTCACTTTTTAGACTTCTACCAACTTGGCTTTGATGCCATCCAATTTGTTCAAATCATCAACGAGGGAATCTGCATTTGGTTCATCCGGAACCAGTTGAAGAATAATCAAACCTTCGTCTGAACACAGAGTTCCTGCCTCATGCAGCCCAAGACGTGCTTTGACCTCGCAACCATGTTGTGTAAGCAATTTTTGAAGTTTATCAGCTTCTTCTCTTCTGTGTTGAATACCGATTACAACTACTTTTTGGCCCATATGGAACCTCCTTTATTGATATAGGATCTACTCGATAAGAACTGTTACAACTAATCAATGAAAGCTGATGAAGATCCCACTGAACATATTGTTAATTGTGGGTAAGCATCAAAAGAAAATGAAACATATGCTTGTTGATTTTATTTTAACATTATTCTATCTAGGAAGAAATGAAAATTGAAAGTGACCCTTATAGACTAAATCCGTGTCCGATTTCATTCGAGACGATCTGTCTCTGAATGTTATAAATCAATTGTAAACCAGTAAACAAAAAAAAGTGCCCATTTTAAGCACTTTTCGCACCGCTTGGAGCGGATGATGGGATTTCACAAATCATTCGTTTAGATTGCATATAATGCCTATATACGTG
>JBAVGP010000150.1:0-4704 GCA_049684955.1 Erysipelotrichaceae bacterium | reverse complement strand
GGCCGGAGCGCCTAACACGCGCCCGGCATTGGTACCGCCGAGGTTGCCGCTGCCGAATTGGCGAATATCTTTTCCATAAAATACTTTTCCGATGATAAGGGCGAACGGGATCGACCCGAACAGATATCCCAAGAGGATGGCGACATAGATCATATCCGTACCTTCTTTCGGTACTAATTATACCAAAACCATTCCCCCTGTCATTTGTTTTTCATCTTTTCTTGTGTATAATTGACAAAGAGAGGGGTAACGTATGGCAACAATCAAGAAATACGATGAGTCCAGCATTCAAATCCTCGAAGGTCTCGAAGCCGTACGCAAACGCCCCGGAATGTACATCGGTTCGACGGACGGACGCGGTCTGCATCATCTGGTGTGGGAAATCGTCGACAATGCGATTGACGAAGCGCTCAACGGTTACGGTAAGACGATTCGGATCACCATCGAGAAAAATAACGTCGTCACGGTCGAGGACGAAGGACGCGGCATGCCGGTCGGCATGCATGTTTCAGGCGTCCCGGCCTTGCAGGTCATCTTCAGCGTGCTGCATGCCGGCGGGAAATTCGGCGGCGAGGGCGGCTATAAGACCTCAGGGGGCTTGCACGGAGTCGGCGCATCGGTCGTCAACGCGCTCAGCGCCTGGCTGGAAGTGACGGTCGCTTATGACGGGAATCTGTATCAGATGAAATTCAGCAACGGCGGCCGCAAGATCTCTCCGCTGACCCACTTAGGCAAAACGAATAAATCCGGCAGCATCGTGCGCTTTCTGGCCGATGCGACCGTCTTTTCGACGCTTGACTACAATATCGCGCTGATTAACGAACGCGCCCGCGAGAGTGCTTTCCTGTTGAAGGAAATCACGATGATCGTCAAGGACGAACGCACCAACAAGACCGAAACCTTCCATTATGAAAAAGGTCTGGAAGCCTTCCTCGACTATCTCAACGAAGACCGTACGGTCCTGCATAAAGCATTGACCTTCAGCGGCATGTACAACGACATCGGCGTCGAAGCCGCATTGCAATATACCGACGATTATCAGGAAAACACCTATTCGTTCGTCAATCTGGTGCGCACCGCCGACGGCGGCACGCATGAGATCGGTTATAAATCGGCCCTTACGAAGACGATGAACGATTTCGCGCGCAAAATCGGCGTGCTGAAGGAAAAAGACAAGAATTTCGAAGGCAACGATATCCGTGAAGGATTGACCTCGGTCATCTCCGTCACCATCCCGGAAAACATCCTGCAGTTCGAAGGGCAGACCAAAGGGAAACTCGGGACGCCGGATGCCAAAGCGGCGGTCGAGAATTTCGTCGCGGAGAAACTGAACTTCTATCTGGAAGAGAACCGCGATTTCGCGCAGATGATCCTCAAGAAGATACAGAAAGCTTCGCAAGCCCGCGAAGCCGCCCGAAGAGCGCGTGAAGACGCCCGCAAAGGCAAGAAGAACGGACGCAGCGAACGCATCCTTTCCGGTAAGTTATCACCTGCGCAATCCAAGGATTCGCGCAAGAACGAACTGTTTCTGGTCGAAGGCGATTCCGCCGGAGGCAGCGCCAAACAGGGGCGCGACAGCAAATACCAAGCCATCTTGCCATTGCGCGGGAAAGTGCTGAACACCGAAAAAGCCAGTCTTTCCGAAATCGAGAAGAACGAAGAACTGAACACCATCATCCATGCTTTGGGCGCCGGAGCGGGCAGCGATTTCGAAGTCGGCGACTGCAACTACAACAAGATCATCCTGATGACCGACGCCGATACCGACGGCGCGCATATCCAGGTATTATTACTGACGTTCTTTTACCGCTACATGCGCGAGCTGATCGAGACAGGCCATGTCTATATCGCCCAGCCTCCGCTCTTCAAGATGATCAAAGGCAAGATTGTCGAATATGCCTATGACGAGATCGAACTCAAGGAAAAGATGAAACGTTTGGGCAAAGCCGAACTTCAACGATACAAAGGATTGGGCGAAATGAACGCCGAACAACTCTGGGAAACGACGATGGATCCCAGTAAACGTTCGCTGATCCAGGTTTCGCTGGATGACGCGATCGCGGCCCAGCGCATCGTCAGCGTATTGATGGGCGACAAGGCCAATCTGCGCCGTGAATGGATCGAAGACAATGTCTCCTTCACGATGGAAGACCGTTTCGAACTGGAGGCTGTGCTCAAATGAAGACTCCTGAAACCAACAATAATCTGATTCAGCCGTTGCAGGAATTGATGCAGGACCGCTTCGGACGATATTCCAAATACATCATCCAGGAACGGGCTTTGCCGGATGTGCGCGACGGACTGAAACCGGTCCAACGGCGCATCCTTTATGCCATGTATGATGATGGCAACACTTTCGACAAGGGGTACCGCAAATCGGCCAAGACCGTCGGTCTGGTCATCGGTAACTACCATCCCCACGGGGACAGTTCCGTCTATGAAGCGATGGTACGGATGTCGCAGTCCTGGAAGATGAATCTCGAACTGGTCGACATGCAGGGCAACAACGGCTCGATCGACGATGATCCGGCGGCCGCGATGCGGTATACCGAAGCACGTTTATCCGCGTTCGGCGAATCGCTGCTCGAAGATATACGGGAAAACACCGTCAATTTCGCCCCCAACTTCGACGACACCAACAAAGAACCGACGGTCTTGCCGGCGCGCATCCCGCAGCTGCTGATCGACGGTTCGACCGGCATCGCCGCCGGGTACGCCACCAACATCCCGCCGCACAATATCGGCGAGGTGATCGACGCCGCGATCTACCGCACCCATTTCCCGACCTGTTCGCTGGAAGAACTCGAAGAGATCGTCAAAGGTCCGGACTTTCCGACCGGCGGCACCGTCCAGGGCAGCGACGGGATCCACGACGCATTCGTTTCAGGTCGTGGCCGGATCGTCATCCGCGCCAAGACGACCTTGGTCGAAACGCGTACGATCAACCAGATCGTCATCACGGAAATCCCGTATGAAGTCGTCAAAGTGAATCTGGTCAAGAAGATCGACGATATCCGCCTCAATAAGAATCTGGACGGATTATTGGACGTCCGCGACGAATCGGACCGCAACGGGATGAAGATCGTACTGGATATCAAGAAGGAAGCCGATTCCCAATTGATCCTGAACTACCTCTACAAGAACACCGACCTGCAGGTCTACTATAACTACAACATGATCGCGATACTCGACCAGCGCCCGGTCCAACTGGGTCTCAGGGAAATGCTGGACGCCTTCATCAAGCACCGTGAGGAAGTCGTGCTGCGCCGCAGCCGTTTCCAATATGACGAACTCGAACGGAAATGCCATATCCTGGAAGGGTTGATGCGCGCCGTCAGCGTACTGGATGAAGTCATCACGATCATCCGTTCCTCCAAAGACAAGGCGGACGCGAAAGTCAACCTGATGAAACGTTTCGATTTCAGCGAAGCGCAGGCCGAAGCGATCGTCATACTGCGGCTCTACCGCTTGACCTCGACCGATATCATCGAACTGCGCAACGAATTCGCGCTTTTCGTCAACCAAATGGAATACCTTCAATCCATCCTTACAAGCTCCGAAATGCTGAAGAGCGTATTGGTGAAGGAACTCAAGGAAGCCCGCGCGAAGTTCGACCGCAAACGCCGGACGCTCATCGAAGGTGAAGTCCAGGAAATCGTCATCGACAAGATGTCGATGATCCCCAACGAACGCACCGTCGTCACACTCAGCCGCGACGCCTATGTGAAACGTGTTTCGCTAAGGTCCTATCAAGCGAGCGAGAACACCGAGACCGGCATCAAGGAAAAAGACCAATTGATCGGCACGATCGAGTGCGATACCTACGATACCTTGCTTCTCTTCACGGAAAAAGGCAATTATGCCTATCTTCCGGTCTATCTGATCGAAGACGCGAAGTGGAAGGAAGTCGGCAACCATCTGAGCCACTACCTCAAAGCCGACGGCGAAAAGATCGTCTCCGCCGTGGTCGTGAAGAATTTCGAGACCTATGCGTGGATCGTCACGGTCAGCGCCCAGGGACTGATCAAAAAAACCGCGGTTTCCGAATTCCTGGTCACCCGCAGCAATAAGACTTTCGACGCGATGGTCCTGCAACCCAAAGACAAGATGCTTTGCGCCTTCGTCCTCTACGAACATGAAGACATCGTATTGGCCAGCACGCAAGGCTATATGGTGCGCTACGAAGGGGATGCGATCTCCGAGATCGGAACCAAAGCGAAAGGCGTCAAAGCCATGAACCTGGCATCCGGCGACAGCGTCGCCTACGGATGCAGCGTCAAGGAAGGCACCAACGCGATCCTCGTGTATACCCATGCCAACCAATTCAAACGCATCAAACTCGTTGAAGCGGGACGCATGAACCGTCCGGCCAAAGGCGAACTGCTGGCCAAACGCGTCAAAAGCAATCCCCAGAACATCGTCTACATCACAAGCGTCAATTCCTATGACTTATTGCGGCTGACCCAGGATAAAAACAACTGGATCGCCATGAAGGAAATCCCGATCATGGCCAAAGACGCGACCTTCGGACAAGGGTCCAAAGGCGACGACCTGTATATCCTGCGCGGCATCGAGGAGATCCGCGTACTGGAAATCCCCGTCAAACCGATCGAAGAAGAGAAGACCCATGCGCATGAAGTCGAAATGCTGAGTTTCGATCTCGAATAGTCAATAAAAAGATTGATCTTCATTTTGATGGAGACA
>JBAVGP010000149.1:0-4670 GCA_049684955.1 Erysipelotrichaceae bacterium | reverse complement strand
AAAACATGTTAATTACCGGGTCGATAAAATGGTCGATGTCCAACTCAGCGATGAATATTTCACCGATTTGCCCGTCCAGCTGGATGTCATGAAATACTGTGCCAAGATCTTCAACATGTTCGGCGGCAGCGATGAAACCGTGGTGCTCGAATGCAGCGAGGATTTGATCGGAGTCGTCATCGATCGTTTCGGGCATGACGTCGAATTGACGCCGATATCGCCTGAAACCTTCAGGATCACCGTTCCGATTGTCCTAAGTCCGACCTTTCTGGCATGGATTTTCCAATTCCAGGATAAAATGAAATTGATCGGTCCACAGAACGCGCTTGACCAGTATCAAACCATGCTTCAGACAGCCATCGGAATCTACGAATAGAAAAGGAGAGTCTTGTGAACTCATTACATCGCAACCGCGAAATCGCGATCAACTACGAAATCCTGCGCCGTTTGGTGCAGGACGATTTGATATTGAAACACGTCGTGACACGCGACCGTTATGCGGAATTGCTGAACGTCTCGCAGTTCTATTTCAATTATTGTCCGCCGTCGCGTTTCATCCAGGACTTCCCGAAAGTATTCCAGATGATGCAAAGGGAGACCGTCGCGGCTTTTTCGCGCTTGCTTCCGAATACGAAGATTATCAGTAAATTCGATGCGGAATATCCTCCGAGCTTACTGTTGGATCTCAAAGACGAGGCTCCGTTGTTTCTGTATGTATGCGGGAATATCGGACTGCTGGAAAGAAAGCATCCGAAGATCGTCATTGTCGGAAGCCGCAGCGCCAACGAGAAAGAAATGATCCATGCGGGTAACCTGAGCGAAATGCTTGGGAAGGCGAACTATATCGTGACGTCGGGTTTTGAAGACGCGCTGGATACCTGTGTCCAATCCGCATTGCAGAACGCCGGACTGCCGGGCATCACCTTCCTGCATCTGCCGTTACTGAAGACTTACGTCGACGGGAGCCTGAGCACTTCGATCAAACGCAGTCTGTTCAGTTCACCTTCCCTGGTCGTTTCCCCGTTTCCTCCGACCCACAGCTCGATGCTGAAAAGCGAATCGATCCTGGTCGGACGGATGCTGGCCTCGATCGGAAAAGTCTCGATCGTCATGAGCGCCAAAGAGGGCGGCAGTGCGCAAAAAGAAGCCGAGTATTGCATCCAGATGCACAAACCGGTCATTCTGCCGAAATATATCCTGTTGTCGCTGAAGTTTATCGAAAGTAAATATGTCCTATCCGTCAATTCCGACGAGGAGTTGTTGGATCTGGTAAAGCAGTTCGCGTAAGTGAATCACATATTCCATCACATCGAACGAACCATCCTTTCGGAAGGTTCGTTTTTTCTGTGATTCGCAAATTATATGACCATAATTGAACTGTCTAGAGGTTGATTCAGTGTTCTTCGAACGGATTAACGATGTTGATTCGATCACAGAATAGGTCGTAAAGAAGTTGTTTAAGACAGGTGATTCAATTCATTTGTGTGATTTAGAATAAAAATTTGTATTATGATTCGAATAATAGTATAATGAATTTAACGAATGTGGGTAGAACTGCATAATCGTGAATCGATTTATACGACACCAACACCGTTGGTCGTTTCGTGTTCTTGGGAATTCTCAAGATACATGCAACAAAAGGAGAAAACCATTTTATGAAGATGCTCAAGAAATTACCCGTTCTAACGATAGCGATGACCGTATTGATTGGTTTGATGTTGTCTGCCCCGACCCGGGTTAACTCGGCGACGGCGCCTGTCGATCTGGCGACTGCTTCGACATTCGGAATTCTGGCGAATACGACGATCACAAATACGGGGACATCCTCGGTCGGCGGCAGCGCCGGCGGGGACATCGGCTTGTATGCCGGCAGTTCGATCACCGGATTGACCAAACTCACCATCAGCGGAACCGTGCATATCTCGGATGCGACCGCCTTATTGGCGAAAGCTGATTTATCGAAAGCATATGATAATGCCGCAGGCAGAACGCCGTTCACGACGATTGCCAGTGAACTCGGCGGGAAAACATTGGTTCCGGGCGTCTACAGATCAAAGTCAGGGACTTTCGGATTGACCGGAACACTGACACTCGATGGTAAGAACGACGCGAATGCCGTATTTATCTTCCAGATGACAAAAACATTGATCACTGCTTCCGCTTCCAAGATCATCATGAAAAACGGAGCCCGTGTATGTAACGTGTTCTGGCAAGTCGGCAGTTCGGCGACATTAGGAACTAATTCCTATTTCATCGGTCATATCATGGCCAGCACATCGATCTCCGCAAAAACCGGCGCAAGACTTTACGGTTCGCTTCATGCGAAGACCGGTGCCGTCACTCTGCAAAGCAATAAAATCATGAATATCGTTTGTTCAAGTTCACCGACCGAAGAGGGCGGCATGCTTCCGAGCACCGGTTCCGATCTTTACGGATTCCTGATGATCGGCGCATTCCTCGTATTGGTCGGCGTTGTCGGACTAAGATTCAGAAAGAGATATGAATAAACTTCATAAAAAGCTGAAACCGGTCGTACTATCCACCTTCTTCAAGGTGTTGATTTCAGTCGGCGTCTTATGCATCGGCTGGGGTTTGGTGGAGTTGCGGGGTCAGACTTCTGATTATGACCCGAATATCCAAGCAAGCATGGTCAAGCCGGATATCATCAAACGTGTTCCTGTCGAAATTGACAAGTCAGCTCTGCTAAACCAAAAGGTTTCGATCGCGGCACCGGAACTTTATCATACGTTTCCGGTTGTGAGCGAAGTCATCGGAACGCTTTCGTTCCCGAAACTGAAACGTACGGTCGCCATCATCCAAGGGACCACACGGACCCAGTTGAAACGCGGCGCGGGACATTATATCCAAAGCGCACTTCCGGGTGAAATCGAGAATTGCGTCCTGTCCGGGCATCGGGAGACGGTCTTCCGTAATCTCGGATCGCTGATCATCGGAGACCTCATCATCGCCAAGACATCCGCGGGGACCTTCACGTATCAAGTGACGGGAACGCGTATCGTCGATGCGGATGACCGGACGGTCATCGTTCCGAAAGATGTCGCCACATTGACTTTGACAACTTGTTATCCGTTCGATACACCGGGATATTTTCCCCAACGGTACATCGTATCAGCCGAACTGATTAGTTCGGTAGTATCCGATTAAGTTCATTGTTCCCGATCAAGTATCGGGAACTTTTTTTATCAGAGATTTCGCATTCTTTTCATTGTGACGCCATCTTCGCGCCATCTTCGCACGCTACAATATCCGCATTGAAAGGAATTGATTCCTATGCGAAAAACCGACCTGTGGAAAGCGTTCATCGCGCTTTTCCTAATACTGTCGCTCAGTGCTTGCCAGGCAGCCGCTGATACAAACACCTCCCCGACATCGTCCACCAACGCCGTTCAGATCGTTTTTCATACACTTTAGTCCGATAAAAATGCTGAAGCCTGTCCGATTTCATCCCGATTTCGCATAACGTACGCATTTCCGTCACATTCCTTCGGTATACTGGTTTCAGACCAAGGGGAAATCCCTTGTTCAGATATATTTACACCTGAATCCTCATCGGCAATCCCTCCTTTCTCTCCCCCTGAAAAACCTCTTAGCCGGTGATGTGATTCGTTCGAATAGCTTCCTGCTTCACAAAGTCGGAAGATGAATTTTTAAGAAATGGTTCCGTGGCAGCGGAACTTTTCTTTTTGATCAAATAACTTTGTTTTTCTATTGACAAGTATATAAGGAAAATCTAATATACTAATGGACCAGGAGGAAACCTATGGAATATGACATAGCGCTCTATACAAAAAAAAGTGAACTGTTGAAAGCATTGGCGCATCCGATCCGACTGTGCATCGTGCGCGGGCTTATGACACAAGGGTCATGCAACGTGGCACATATGGAAGAATGTCTGAATGTTTCGCAATCCGCGGTTTCCCAACACCTCTCCAAGCTGAAGGCGGCCGGAATCTTGCGCGTCAATCGGACTGGGAATTCCAATATGTATGAAGTCGTGGATCCGGAAGTGATCCGGTTGATCGTTTGTCTCTTTAAAGAGGAAGGAAAAGGAACGATATGAAAAAGATTCTGATTGTTGGAGGGGTCGCGGGAGGCGCGACCGCAGCGGCACGTCTGCGCCGCCTGAACGAGGAAGATAAGATCATCCTGTTCGAACGCGACGAGTATATCAGCTTCGCGAACTGCGGACTTCCGTATTACATCGGGGAAGTCATCAAGCAGCGCGATAAATTGTTTGTCCAGACCATTGAAGGGATGACGGAACGATTCAATCTCGACATCCGCAACTTCAATGAAGTGACGGAAGTCAACAAAGACGAGAAGTTCGTCACCGTACGCAATACGCAGACCGGAGCGACCTACACCGAATCGTTCGATGCATTGATCCTTTCCCCGGGCGCGAAGCCGATCCAGCCTCCGATCCCCGGATTGAAGGAAGCGGACAATCTGTTCGTTTTGCGCAATATCCCGGATACGGACCGTATCTATAATTTCATCAAAGAGAAACAACCCAAGACCGCGGTCGTCGTCGGAGGCGGATTCATCGGCGTCGAAATGGCGGAGAATCTGACTGAACGCGGCATCAAAGTCACCTTGGTAGAGAAAATGTCCCAAGTTTTGGCACCGCTTGATTTCGAAATGGCGCAGAT
>JBAVGP010000148.1:0-3378 GCA_049684955.1 Erysipelotrichaceae bacterium | reverse complement strand
ACGCAGAATCGACTTGATGAAAGCATCCGGCATCAAGTTTGTTTTGAATACCGAAATCGGTAAAGATATCACCGCAAAAGACCTGAGAGAATCATTCGATGCGGTTGTACTTTGCGGCGGTGCGACGAAAGGCCGTGGATTGGATGTTCCGGGTAAAGAGCTGAAAGGTGTCCTTTTCGCGGTGGACTTCCTGAAAGCCAACACACGAAGACTCCTTTTGAACAATGATTTAGATCCGTTGTATAACGCCAAAGGGAAAAATGTGATCATCATCGGCGGCGGCGACACCGGTACCGATTGTGTCGCGACCTCCCTGCGCCAAGGATGCACAAGCGTCCATCAATTCGAGATTCTTCCGCCGCCTCCGCTTGAGCGCGATGATCGCACCAATCCCTGGCCTGAATGGCCGAAGAAACTGAAGACCGATTACGGCCAGGAAGAAGTGATCGCACTGACCCAAAAAGATCCGCGCAACTACCTCATCACGACCAAGCGTCTGATCGGGAATGATGTCGGCGAAGTCACGCACGTCGAGAGTGTCGCAGTGAAGTGGGAAAAAGACAATCTTGGCAGGTTTCAGGCCAAAGAGATACCAGGCAGCGAACAGATTTGGCAAGCCGATCTGGTCCTGCTGGCGATGGGATTCCTCGGCCCGGAAGATACGATCGCGAAGGAACTGAACCTCAACCGCGACAATCGCAGCAATTATCTGTCCGAATATGAAGTCTTTACGACCAACGTAGAGAAGGTATTCACTGCCGGTGATATGCGCCGCGGTCAGAGTCTGGTGGTATGGGCGATCCAGGAAGGAAAGCTCGCCGCCCGCGAAGTCGACCGTTATCTGATGGGCAGCACCAAACTAAAATAGCGCAATCTTGCGCTATTTTCATTTCAATAATTCCGTGTCGTCCAATCCTCGACATTCCAGACATCGCTGACGACGTCCTGGTAGAATTCCGGTTCATGGCACACCAGCAAGATGGTTCCTTTATATTCTTGCAATGCCCGTTTCAGTTCGTCCTTGGCATCCACATCCAGGTGGTTCGTCGGTTCATCCAACACCAGCACGTTGGTCGGCGTATGCAGGATTTTGCATAAGCGTACTTTCGCCTGTTCACCGCCGCTGAGGACGCTGATTTTCGATTCAAGCTGTTGACGTGTCAGTCCGACTTTCGCTAAAGCATTGCGTATTTCGAGTTGACTGAAGGAAGGGAAAGTCTGCCAGACCTCGTCGATGCAGGTGTTCGCGTTGTCACGTTTCGGTTCTTGTTCAAAGTAGCCGATCGACAGGAATTCGCCGGTTTCCACTTTACCTTCCAGCGGGAACAGCTCGCCCAGAATGCTTTTCAGTAAGGTGGATTTCCCTAATCCGTTGGCACCGGTGAGGGCGATTTTCTGCCCGCGTTCGATCACGAACTTCAAGGGTTTGGATAGCGGGGTTTCGTAACCGATGACCAATTGGTCGGCTTCGACGACCACTCTTCCGGAAGTCCGCGACATCTTGAAGTTGAAGACCGGCTGCGGTTTTTCACCGACCAGTTCGATGCGCTCCATTTTGTCCAGTTTCTTCTGACGTGATTTCGCCATGCCGGTTGTCGCGACTCGCGCCTTATTGCGGGCGACGAAGTCCTCAAGCCGTGCGATCTCGGATTGCTGGCGCCCATAAGCGGATTCCAGCAAGCGTTTGTTTTGTTCATAGACGCGCAGAAACTCGTCATAATCGCCGACATACCGTGTCAGTTTACAGTTCTCGACATGATAAATCAGATTGACGACTTCATTCAGGAAAGGCATATCGTGCGAGATGAGAATGAACGCATTCTCGTAATTCTGTAAGTATCTTTTCAGCCATACGATATGTTCTTCATCCAGGAAATTGGTGGGTTCATCCAAAAGCAGGATATCGGGTTGTTCCAAGAGCAGCTTCGTCAAGAGGACCTTGGTCCTCTGTCCGCCGCTCAATTCATCGACATCGCGGTCGAGTCCGAGGCTTGCCAGCCCCAGCGCGGAAGCGACTTCGTCGATCTTGACATCGATCATATAGAAATCATGGTGATCCAGCATATCCTGCAGGATCCCGATACGCTCCAATGTTTCGTCCATATTGACGGAAGAATCCCCCATCGCTTCATATAGTTCCATGATTTCGGCTTCCGCATCGAACAGATATTGGAAAGCACGCTGCAGGATCTGACGTATCGTGTTGCCTCTTTCAAGGACCGCATGCTGATCCAGATAGCCGACGCGGACTTTCGATGACCAGGTGACTTTCCCTTCGTCCGGATTCAATTTATCGGTAAGCACGCTGAAAAACGTCGATTTCCCTTCGCCGTTGGCGCCGATCAGACCGACATGTTCTCCTTTGAGTAAACGGAACGATACATCTTCGAAGATCGCCCGATCGCCAAACCCGTGACTTAAATGTTCTACCGTGCAGATGCTCATTTTTTCTCCTCAAACATACAAAAAATATGATACACGAAATACGTGCTATATGCAAAAAAAAAATACATGGGAGGCGAGTAATCCAGTCATCGAGGCGCTCCGAAATGCGGTTGTGTAACATTGTCACCTAACCGGCGTGATTATCTTCAGCGTGCAGGCACTTCGTTATATCCCCTGATTGCGTTAGACTATACTGTGACTAAGGAGAAATAAAACAATGAAAAACGTAGGTAACAAGGATGCGATGATCCGGTATATCTTGGCAGTAATATTGGTTGTAATAGGTTTGGTTCTGGGAGCTACATCGGTGACATCCATCGTATTGTATGTAGTCGCAGCCGTACTTGCGGTCACGGCGCAAATCAAGATTTGTCCGATCTACAAGATACTTAAAATCGATACACTTAAGTTCAAGTGAAAAAAGAAGTCATAACTACTACAGGTTATGGCTTCTTTTTACGATTCTTCGTATTATAGGGCAATTAAAGATTCTTCAAATTCAATCAAACCGCTTCGTACATGTTCGATTTTCATTGCGTCCATGGCCAGATCCGCAATCAGCTCGTCGATTTCCTCTTTAGTATGGAATGGATTGACGATGAAATGGGCAAGTGAAATCTTACCGTCGGATCCTGCGAAAGACGGTAATTGGTATTTTTTCAAAATGCTTTCCGAGGGAATCGGGATGACGAAGATATTCGAATCACCATCCACAAAATACTCCAGCTTTTTACTTTTCATCTGGTCCGCGGTATATCCGATGTTTGCGCAATAGTAATCTTCCGGACTTCTTTCCAGTATTTCGCGTATCCGCTGATAAGCCGAGAAGATCGGGAAAGTACGTGACCCGGATAAGGTCGTATCCATCTGGCCGAGATAATCGATGGCTTTCCCCACGGTTTTCTCCTTCGCGATGACGATACTGTTGATGGA
>JBAVGP010000147.1:0-7272 GCA_049684955.1 Erysipelotrichaceae bacterium | reverse complement strand
GCCCAAGGTCGCTTCAGCAATCCCCCATAAGGCACCCCAATACAATAAAGCATAGTTATCTTTCTTCATTTTATCAGCTCCTTTTTAATGAATTCATCCAAAAGCTGCATCGCCGTTGTCTTACGGTAATCACGGGTCGAGCGTACATCATCGATCGGAACGACCAGTTTCTCATAATGCGATATAAACGCTTCATCAAGCTCGGGGATTTCTGTCACGTCAGCGCCTTCCAAAAGATGCTCGGCTGCTTCACAGCGTATCACGGTCGGTCCGACGGCACCGAAAGCGATGCGGACTTGCTTGATTCTCTTCTCCTCAAGCACCACCGCTCCATAGAATGACAGTTTTGAAATCGCGTTCGCTTTCCGGGAACCGACTTTACTGTAAGTGAACCGGTTGAAATCAACTAGCGGGATGGTGATATACGTCAGGATTTCATCGGATGCCAACTCGGTTTTTCCCGGTCCATGGATAAAATCGGAAACCTTCATCAAGCGGGAACCGTGCGAACTGGCGAGGGTGACTGTCGCATCCAACGCATAGAGCATCGGAAGCGAGTCGCCGGCCGGGGAAGCGTTGCATATGTTCCCGCCCAGCGTTCCCAGATTTCTGACAGCCGGGGAACCCATCTGCCGAAGCGGACGTTTGATATACTCGGGAATCTTGACATCTTGAATGATATCGGCGAGTTTGACCCCCGCTCCGATAACAAGTTTGTCTTCGAATATTTCGATCGTCTGAAGTTCTTTCAGATCGCCGATATATAAAAGATCGTTCGGGAATTTAGGATCGGTCGAACTCCAAGACCGATATTTGACCATGAGATCGGTTCCCCCATTGTAGACGAGGGTCTTCAGTTCGGACCGGTTTTCCAGCGCTTCGTTAAGGTCGATCGGAGTGAGTACCTTTACCATAGTCCCGCCCCTTCCTTCGCGGCGTTCAGAATCCCGTCGACGATCATCGTATACCCTGTGCATCGGCAGAGATTCCCTTCGATGGCGCTGCGTACTTCAGCCGCGGAGGGCATCGGATTTTCCTGCAACAACGCTTCCGCCGCCAAGACCATACCTGGCGTGCAGAATCCGCACTGGACGCTGCCGGCGGTCGCGAATCCCCGTCGGATCGCTTCGAACCGCGGTGTCGCCCGATATCCTTCAAGCGTCAGGATATGTTTGTTTTCGATGGCTGCGACCGCGATCAGACAGGCATTGACCAGTCTGCCTTCCAACAGGACGGAGCATGCGCCGCATTCGCCTTCACCGCATCCTTCCTTGACACTCATGCAATGAAAATCTTCGCGCAACACATCCAACAGACGGCGTATCGGGGATGTCCGCAAACTTACCTCTTTTCCGTTGAGATTGAAATTAATGTCCATCGCGCTTTACCTCCAGGATGTGTTCGGGCAGGATCGGAATACTAGTGAACGATTTTTTAAGCGCATTCTGGATCGCGCTCGCTACCGCCGGCGCCACCCCGACCACAGGTGCTTCGCCGAGTCCGCGGGCTCCGAAGGGTCCGTCAATGAAAGGATTGTCGATCAACTCGATATGGATGGGCGGAAAATCGTCCGCCGTAGGAATCATGTAGGTCGTCAGGGAGTCTTGGATCAGTTTCCCGTTTTTGGTTTCCATCAATTCCAATAACGCATAGCCCAGTCCTTGGACCACACCGCCTTCGATCTGGCCGTGCACGATCTTCTCATCGATCGGATTCCCGATATCCATGACGATCCACACGTCTTTGACCGAGACCGCATACGTGACCGGATCGATTTCAACTTCGACCGCCGTCGCCGCCCAGGCATATTCGGGATAGGCATTCCCATGCAGATGCCCGCTGTCCCAGAAGAGATGATCCGGTTTCCGATAGCCTTGGATGATTTCGAATGTATCCTCTTGCCATCTCTTCTTCATTTCATAGGCGGCATCCTGCAAAATCTTTCCCACGATCATCACCGTTCGCGAAGCGACCGTCGGTCCCGAGTTGGGACATTGATCGGTATCCGGATAGGTATGCCGTACCTGCTCAAACGGAATTTCCAAGGTATTCGCAACGATTTTACGCAGCGTCGTCAGGACTCCCTGTCCGATTTCAGTGCTTGAGACAAAGATTTCCACGGTCTTGTCAGGATGTTTTTTGAGTCGCACTTTCGGTTTCAGGAACTCCGCTTCCCCTGCTCCGGTGAATCCGCAGCCATGGAAGTAGACCGCGCATCCGATCCCTCGATATTTTTCCGCTTGCTTCGCAAATTCCATGCTTTTCTTCGTATAACCTGAATTCCGTTCGATTGCGGCCAGGATTTCATCGAGTTTGATCGGATAATTAAACAATCCTCCCGTCGAGGAAGTATCGCCTTGCTTCAGGAAGTACTTTTTTCTGAGCTGCAGGGGATCCATTTTCAGTTCGGATGCGATTTTTTCCATATGCATCTCAATCGCGAAGAATGCCTGCGGTCCGCCGAATCCTCTGAAGGCGCCGGTCACGACATTGTTGGTGGCATATGCCCGGCCGACGATGCTCAAGTTGGGGATATTGTAGACGCCGCTTACCGAGACGACCATGCGCTGAAGCACGACGCTGGAAAGTCCGGCATAAGCCCCCGCATCCGCTTTGATGTCGATGACGCGTGCGATGATCCTATCCTTCGCATCCAGATAGCTTTTGATATGGATGATGGATGGGTGGCGTTTGGTGGAGGCGATGATATCTTCATGCCGGTCGAAGACCAGCTGGACTGGTTTCCCGGTCTTGATCGCCGCTAACGCCGCATGGACGCCGGGGATTGACGGATAGTCTTCTTTTCCGCCGAACCCCCCGCCGGTCGGCAGCTGTACGACGCGAATCCTTTCTTCATCCCATCCCAGCGTATCCTTCAGCGCGTCATAAACATAGTAAGGGCATTGCATTGAACCGTAGACCGTGACTTTCCCGTCGATATATTCCGCCAGGATCGATTGTGTTTCCAGATAGGCTTGTTCCTGATATCCGGTGGTGTATTCACCGTCGATCTCCCGCACGGACTGCGCTATCGCAGTATCAAGATCTCCTTTGGACAGTACGTATTCGCAGAAATAGGGTTTATCACCGTAGATGAAGTTCGCATGGGTTTCCGTCGCCGCCTGGATCGATAAGATCGGTTCCATCGGCTGATATGCGACGTGGATTTTACCGATGATATCCAGGATGACCTCTTTATCCGGTCCGACCACAAGCAAAATCGGCTGACCGATAAAGTTCACCACATCCTCCGCGAAGAAAGGTTCATCTTCAACCACAATCGGTACGATGTTTTTCCCCGGGATATCATGCGCGTCGACGATTTCATATCCGGCAGGTAGATCCGGGATAGTGATTGAAAGAATTCTCGCCCTGGGATGCGTGGAACGAAGCGTCCGCGCATAGAGCATTCCTTCGGGATGAAGATCGGCGCAGTATTGTGCCCTCCCTTCGATTTTCTCATCAAAGTCGAAGCGTTTAACCGATGATCGGATATCTTCCATTGCCTTATCCCCTTTCCTTGCCTTCAAAGTACTTCAAGGCTTTGACATAATCCTCGGGCGTATCCACATCCCATGCGACGCCCGGACAATCCACTTCGATGATCTTCAGCTCTTTCTCGTTGATGAACTCTTTCAGAGTCATATAGCGATTGTTTTTCAATAAATGATTGATCGAGCGCTTACTGAAAAGAACCGGGTGTCCGAGATTCCCCTGATAGGCGGGTACGATCACCTCGGCATCCGTTTCCAACATTTTTCGATATACCTGTTCGTCAACAAACGGACAGTCACCCGGCAGGAAAAAAATCCGATCTCCTTCCACATGGCTTAATCCGACTTTCAACGACGAAAACATCCCTTCTTCGTATGCGTCGTTATGAATCAGTTCGAGATTGGCATAGTTCGGCAAGACCTTCTGCAGATGATCTGCCATATACCCCGTCACAACGACGATTTTCGCGCAGAAAGGAAGCATGCTGTCGATGCTTCGTTCGATGAGTGTCTTACCATGCACGTCCATGACCGGTTTGAAATGCGGAGCCATGCGGCTGGACTTGCCGGCGGCGATAATCACACCTTCAATGCGCATCTTGACATCCCTCCTTGGATAAAGGAAAAAACTTGGACCTCAAGCATTGAAAAACATGTTCACACTCTTTACGTTTTATACGGATGATAAAACGGATCCGGCTTATTATTCGTCGGTTTGGAAATCATTCGGTCGATTAAGACTCGGCTATCCTATAATCGAATTGTATACCTTATTTCCCTATATCTCAATCAATTTTTAGCATGCCGATAGCGGTCAAAAAAGCCGATCCTAGTTTCATGTAAAGTTATTCGATCGGCAATCCAAAAAAAACCGTTTCGCAGTTGATACGAAACGGTTAGGTGATTAATTAGAACTCGTTCATCTTGTCGATGTACTTGCGCAGATTTTCTGTCTCGGGATTGGTGAAATGGTGTTTCGAAGAGCCGAACTCGACGATCTTGTTTTCGTCCACGAACATCATACTTTCGCACACATTGCGGGCGAATCCGAGATGGTGGGTCACCAGGACGATATTGAGTCCGTCGTTGATGAGTTCCTTCAGCATTTCCAGTACTTCCACCGAGAGGTCGGGATCCAGGGCGCTGGTCGGTTCATCCAGCAGGATCATCTGCGGACGGTTGACGACTGCCCGGATGATGGCGATGCGTTGTTGCTGACCACCGGATAAGGTGACCGGGGATTGATTGGCCTGGTTTTCCAAGCCGAATCGCCGTAGATAGACCATCGCTTGTTCTTTCGCCTTTTCCGGCTCGATCCCGAATACGCGGATCAGCGGCAGCGTGATATTGTCCAATGCGCTGAGATGCGGAAACAACCCGTTGTTTTGGAATACGAAACCGATTTTACGACGGTACTCCAGCAAGTCTTTTTCCGTGTAGAGGACCTGGTTTCCGTTGACATACAATTCCCCGCTGTCAGGTTCCAATAAGCCGCCCAAGATACGTAAAAGTGTGCTTTTTCCTGCTCCGCTTGGACCCAGGATAGCCAAACTTTTAAATTCCAGTTCGTCATCGAGATGATCGAGCACAAGATTTCCGTTGAAAATCTTGGTCACATCGTTCAGTTTAATATTCATATTTGAACCTCCGTTCCAGCGCTTTCGACAGTAAGGATACGGGGAACGTCAGGCACAGATAAAGGAGCGCCAAAAGCAGGTAGCTCTCGAAGTAGACCGCGAAATTATTCGCGGTGATTTCCTTGGTGACTTGCATCAGTTCGATCACGGCGATCGTCGATAAAAGGCTGCTGTCCTTGATGACCGATGCGAACTGGCCGGCCAGCGCAGGCAGGACACGGACCGTCAATTGCGGAACGATCACATAACGGAACGTCTGCTCGCGGGTCAAACCGATGGCACGCGCAATCTCATATTGACGCAATTCGATGGAATTGAAACCGCCGCGCAGGATCTCGGAGATGTACGCCCCTTCGAAAATCGAGAGGATCAATACACCGGAGATGAAGCGGTTATCGACGCCCCATGCCGTACCGATGACGTAATAGAAGAAGATGATCTGGACCAGCAACGGCGTTCCGCGGATCAATTCGACATAGGTCGTGCAGAGATAGCGTAGAAACAGGACTTTGCTTTGCCGCCCAAGCGCCACCGCCAATCCGATCAGCAGCGAGACGAGCATCGAAAACAGACTGATTTCGATTGTGAGGACAAACCCCTGCATGAACCGAACCCGGTAATTCCAAAGATGCGTGAGGGAAAACGGGATGCCGGCCAGCTTCGCGCTGACGAAAAGAAATCCGCCGATGCACAGCAGTACCAGAAAACCATTTAGGATTTTTTTGTTTACACTCTCCGTTTTCATATCAGTCGAAGAAGAAGGTGAAACCTAATTCATCGAAGGTTTTCTTCTCTTCTTTCAGATGTTTCTCGGTCAGTTGTGCGAAACCTCCGTCGTTTTTGAATTTGATCAAAAACGCGTTGAATTCCTTCGTCAAATCGCTGCCCTTCTTGAACGCGGCACCCCATTCTTCCGCTTTCTGATTCGGAATATAGACCGCCTTCAAAACGGTGTTGTTCGCAAGGACATTACGGTAAATCGTCAATTGGTCATAGATGAACGCATCGGCACGTTTATTCAGCACTTCCGCCATCGCCGCGCTTTCGTCGTCGAGCCGCAAGATCGTCGCTTTGGGATAATTGGCTGTGACATACGTATCCCCGGTGCTGCCTGTTTTGACCGCGATGGTCTTCGAGGCGTCATTGAGGTCTGTGGCAAGCGTGACTTCGGAGTTCTTGTTGACCAGAAAAGCCAGGTAAGCTTTCGCATATGCATTACTGAAGTCGACGCTTTCCTGCCGCTTCGCCGTGATTGTCATGGATGAAATGACCATATCGACTTTAGCGGTCTGTA
This sequence comes from Erysipelotrichaceae bacterium, assembly GCA_049684955.1. Lineage (GTDB taxonomy): Bacteria > Bacillota_I > Bacilli_A > Erysipelotrichales > Erysipelotrichaceae > GWE2-51-13. The sequence goes on along the minus strand of JBAVGP010000147.1, from coordinate 847 downwards.
GTGCCGGAATCAATCCGGTCCAGTTGATGTTTTGGATCTCGACGTCCCGTCCCAGATATTTACCGAATTCCTTCGCGATGTCGACACTAATCCCATAGGGTTTTCCCTGGGTATCTTTAGTTTCGAACGGCGGGTACGCCAATTCCATTCCGACAATCAACGTTTGCTTGTTTTTACCTGCACTGCACCCTGCCATCAGCAGGATGAGAGTGATTAGAAGTATGATTGTTTTTCTCATGAAACCCTCCTTGAATTACATACCGAGTTCGCTATGAACCGATGTTGACAGCCTTGGGTCATCTTCCTCTTTATGTAACTATCATTATAAACAGGTTATTCGCCGTTTCATAGCGAATCGGTTGCGGAAAGAGTAAAACCATTATCGTAAAACGAACGAATCTCGGTAGAAAGCGCTTACCGAATCTATGCTAAAATGAAACCAACGGAGAAGGACTGCCACAGGATTCGCATGTGGCTGAAAACGGCAAATGAAAACAAAAGAGAAATCTGATTATCCGAATCTTACTGATTCGGATGAAGTGAAGATGTTCCATTCGGTCGAAGAAGAAGATTTGTTTATGGTCAGGCACCTCAATACCCGGATCAAGGAATTGGAAGAGGAATTATTCCAGCTCGAGATGAAATCGGCTTATGCGAGATCACTCAAAGAAGGCGTCTCCTCTTCGCAGATACAGGAATTCACTGTCCAGGACGAAGAGATGCTTACCCATGCGCTTGCATTCAAGCAGTCGTTCGGTGCATGCAAAGCCTCGTTTTTCGGTTATCCCGGCAACCTAACAACCGACTCTCCGCTGGTTAGAAAACTGCGCGAAGAAGAAGCCGAAAT
>JBAVGP010000146.1:0-5996 GCA_049684955.1 Erysipelotrichaceae bacterium | reverse complement strand
GTCGGACACGCTTAAGAATCGGAATAGGGTTCCCCAGCTTCACGGTCAGGATTTTCTCATTGAACTCGATGGCTTGGTGTTGATCCATCAACGGACAATGATCGGCGGTAGCCGGACACAGGAATTCATAGCATATCCCACCGAGCATCTCCGTATCATCCCATTGCGTAAGCTGTTTCGCGACGCGGTTCGTATAGACGATGCGTCGTGTTTCTTCGTCGACCAAAACGATTCCGCACACTAAAAAATCGAAGACTTCTGTTATTTGTTGATAAGCCTCCCCAAATAATGGAAAATCGATTTGCTTCCCCACTTCCACAAGCATTTTCCCCTTCCTTTGCCCCACGATTATGCAAATCCTTCTGTTGTGTTAATCATATCGTATCAGACGGTCTTGTCAATATATACCTGATTTTAACGATTGCGAGAAAAAAGAATGCTTTCGCACTCTTCTTCGAATCGATTCCACCGCCCCCACGACGATGCCCCACTTGTGCACAAGTTTATCCTATCTTGAGTAAGGCGGATTGTAAAGGGTCGGATGAGTCAGTGTCATCAATTGTCCGTATCTATGGACAATCTCTTACCAAACTGGGATCTGTGATCCTTTCGTGTCTTCCGCGATGATGGCTTTCACCGCATCGGTCTGAAACAGCTTCACAATGCGCAGGTAGGTCGGATTGTCTTTATCTTCGGTACGCGCCACGATGATATTGATGTAAGGATTATCGGAAGTCAGACTGACTTTCTCAAGCACGAAAGCGTCCTCGCTCGGGATCAAACCCGCGTCTTTAGCGACGCCGGAGTTGATCGCCGCGAATGCGACATCCGGTAATAAAGCAGGGATATTCGTGGCGGCTACTTCTTTGATGACAAGTTTCTTCGGATTGGAGGTGATGTCTTTGAGGGTCGGAGTGAATCCCGCCGCCGGATCGACCGTGATCAAACCCTGATCCTGCAGAAGCAGCAAGGCTCGGCCGCCGTTGGTGACGTCATCGGGGATGGCGACGATATCGCCTTCCTGCACTTCGGAGATTTCCGTGATCGTCTTGGAATAGAGACCTAAGGGCGCGATGATTGTCTTGCCGATCGGCGTGAGTTTGTAGCCTTGGCTGGCGATTTCCTTGTTGAGGTAGATGACATGCTGGAAAGCGTTGAGATCGAGTTCACCCGCATTCAGCGCGGCGTTGGGTTGGGGATAATCGGTGAATTTAATCAATTCGATGGTGATGTTTTCTTTGGCGGCTTGTTCTTTGACATAATTCCAGGCTTTGGATTCGCCGATGATCCCGATTTTCACGGTGACCGCTTCGGCTTTCTTGGCGCAGCCGGTGAATACCAGCAGGAGGGCGGATAGGATGATCAGACTTTTGAGGAATTTCATAGTTGTTCTCGCTTTCTTTCTTGATTAATGGGTGGTCTTCTTGACCACAAGATTGCCGACGCTTTGGATGATGCTAACCATGATCCAGATGACGACGACGGAAACGTAGGTGATGTCCGTCATGAAACGGTTGTATCCGTAGCGGATGACGAAGGCACCGATACCTCCCCCGCCCACCGCCCCACCCATCGCCGTGAGTCCGATGAGGGAGATCATGGTGATGGAGGTACCGCGAGCCAAGGATGGGATGCTTTCACGTAAGAGCACGCGGAAGATGATTTCGATCGGGGTGGAACCCATCGCCTGGGCTGCTTCGATCAGACCGGGATCGACATTGGACAACGCCATATCGACCTGACGGAGAAAGAAGGGGGTAGCTCCGACGACCAACGGGAAGATGGCGCCCTTGACGCCTAATCCGGTCCCCATGATCAAGCGGGTGATCGGAATCAGGGCTGCCAGCAAGATGATGAACGGGATCGATCGGAAGAAGTTCACGATACGATCAAGCACACCGTGGATCCATCGATTCGGTAAGATGCCGGTAGGCTTGGAGACGACCAGGACGATGCCTAAGGTCAATCCCAGGATAAAGGTGAATATTCCGGATATCCCAAGCATGATGAGGGTTTCTTTGATACTGACCAAAAACTCGGGGAAATAATCAAGCAAGTTCGGAATATAGGGTCGTATCCATTCAACCATGGGGTATCACCTCCACTCGTACATGTTGTCTGAGCGCTTCGATCGCGGATTTGCGTCCGTCATCCGAACCGCTCAATATCACCACCAAGGTTCCCAGCGGGATATCCTGGATGATATCGATATTGGCGTAGACGATATTGGTATCGACGGCGTAGAGCCGGGAAATACGGGATATGAGCGGATCGGTGGTTTCCGAACCCAGGAAATCGATACGCAGGATTTCGTTATCGGGATGGATATCGAAGGTTCCCTGCGGACTCTTCAGCATCTCCACAAACCGATCTGCCTGGTGCGTGCTGTTCACGAACGCTTTCGTGACCGGATGTTTGGGAGCGAAGAAGATCTGCGCCACCGGTCCGACTTCGACCAGTTTTCCGTTATTGAGGACCGCCACGCGTTGACATACCGATTTGATGACGCTCATTTCATGCGTGATCAGGACGATCGTGATGCCCAGTTCGCGGTTGAGATCGCGTAATAAGGCAAGGATTTGTTGGGTGGTCTGCGGATCCAAAGCGCTGGTCGCTTCGTCGCAAAGTAATACATCCGGATCATTCGCCAACGCCCGGGCGATCGCGACACGTTGTTTCTGCCCGCCGCTCAGCTGCGAGGGATAGGCGTTGATCTTGTCTTCGATCCCGACCAGTTTCAATAATCCGTCGACCTTGTGTTTGATCTGTTCCTTCGGGTTGCCTCGCAGAGCATACGCGACGTTCTCATAGACCGTCCGTGACGTGAAGAGATTGAACTGCTGGAAGATCATCCCGATCTTGCGACGTATCTTCAACACTTCTTTGGAAGACAAATTCATCAGATCGACTTCGTTATGCAGGACGGAACCTTTCGAAGGACGCTCGAGCAGGTTGATGCATCGCACCAAGGTGCTCTTTCCGGCTCCGCTCTCGCCGATGACCCCGAAGATCTCGCCATCGTGGATCTGCAGACTCAGATCGTCGACCGCGACGATCGTCTTGGTTTCAAGGGTGAAGGTCTTGGTGATGTTGCGCAGTTCGATCATGGGTTCTCCCTTCCGTATTGCTTCGCGACTTCTTCTTTATGCTGGAGCTTGATTTTCTCCAACAAACCTTCCTCAAGCAACAGATCCAAAGCACAATAAGCCATCAATTTGGCTCCCAATCCGATCGACTCAAGCCCTTGCGGACTGCAGGCGGCTGCTTTGAACTCCAGACTGTGCCCTGCGATCGGAGTATCGGAGATCTTGATATGCGGATGGATGACCGGAATGACCTGGCTCACATTGCCGACATCGGTGGAGCCCGATCCGTTGCGGATTGTGATGGTTTCGCCTGCTTCTTCCAGATGCTTGCGATAGATTTCATCGAACAAGGGCGTCGGGATCACATTGTCGACGCTGTTCTGGAAAAGTCCGAACTTATAGGTCGTCCCCGTCTGTAAGGCGGCGCCTTTAACGATGTTTTCCACCTTCGTATAAACGATATCGAGCGTCTTGCGTGTCGCTGCCCGTAAGTAGAAACGTGCTTTTGTATAGTCGGGGATGATATTGGCGGCTGTCCCGCCATTCAGGATGACCCCGTTGATGCGCACATCGGAAGGAAGATGCTGACGTAATGCGTTGATCCCGTTATAAACCAGGATCAAAGCTTCCAATGCATTGATACCCTGTTCAGGTGCGCTTGCCGCATGCGAGGATTTCCCGAAGAATTCGATGTCGACCGGATCATTCGCCAACGCGGTCGAAGTGAGTCCGTGGCAATCCCCGGGGTGGACGCACAAGGCTGCGTCCACATCTTTGAAGTATCCTTCCCTTACGAAACTTCCTTTGGCGCTGCCGTTCTCGCCGCCTTCTTCACCCGGCGTACCATAGACGCGGATCTCCCCGCCGGTTTCAGTTAATATCTGTTTCAACGCGATGCCGGCCAAGATGGACGTCGCTCCGAAGAGATTATGCCCACAGCCATGACCCAATCCTTCCAAGGCGTCATATTCGGCTAAGAAGGCGATTGTCGGTCCTTTGCTTGATTTGATCCGCGCATCGAATCCGGTCGGATGACCCGCGACGTCCGTTTTCACCTCGAAGCCCTCATCCTTCAGTTTCTGCGACAAGCGTCCACATGCGAAATACTCATGATTGCTTGTCTCAGGACGCTGATGGATCTCCAACGCAATCTCCTTGTATTCCTCCAGATGTTGGTCGATATAGTCGGATAAACGATTCTGCAGCTCTTTCTTTCCCATAGTTTACCTCCCGGAAATATATAAAAGCCCCCATCCTGAAGGACGAGGGCTTACCCGTGTTACCACCTTTGTTTATCCCTTTCTCATGAAAGAGACCTTATCAAGTACGCCGAAACTGACGGTTATACTCTATCGCGTTAACGGGCGAATCCGACATAGCCTAAGGTTTCCCCTCGGTATGCAACTCCAAGACCATTTTCAATCCTTTTGATTTTCCCCTTCCAGCACTTCGGGGTTCTCTATGAAATCAGACGGGATTTACTTTTCTTTTCACAGTTTTTCTGACTTTATTTTATTCGTGAACCCAGTTCATGTCAATAATTTTTCAGGAATTCGTAAAATCATTCTTAGCCATTCGAGCTTTGAATTCGACTGTGAATGCTTGAGACGCTGACTAATTATTTATCGGCAACCGTGAAAATGTTTCAATAAGGATTTTTCCTTCATTGAATTTCCCCAATATCAAATAGCTTTCAAAACAAGATTTTCATTGTATTCAATCAAGATAATATGAATCCGGGTGCTTTTGGATGACACGCTCAAGCATGATATTGATGTGGCGCGGATCAAGATAGAAAGCAGCCATTTGGATTCGCATTTCAAGCCAGTCATAGGTTTCCTGTGGGAGATCCTTCTTAAAGTCCTCCAATTCGCCATTTACGAAGTCATTATAGAAATCAGGATCCAATCCATCCGGCGGCGCTTCCCCTTCTCCGAATTCATAGAGCGGATGATTCATGGAGAAACCGTCCATTATGCCGAGAAACTCGATGTTCACGACGGTCAACAGCTCATCGCCGCGAATATAACGGATTACATATTCTTTGAGATTGAAGTCTGTCAGTTTGGCGTTGTTCTCGAAGTAGTTTTCATCCTCATCGACTGGATCCTGCGAAATATAGATCGTTTCTCCCGTCTTTCTGTCTTTCACTTCGAAGAAATGCGGTGTTTCATCATGCCATCCGTAGGTTGCCGCAATGATCCTTCCGAAACTCTGGAACGAAATCAATAAAGGCGTGGTGATCGACCGTGTCGCAGGTTTGCGTTTCATATCGATCTTGAAGCGGAAGCGGGCAGCCCGCATACTGAAGATATTCTTTCCCCAAAATTCTTTGAGTCCTTTTAACATCTCTTGAATCGGGAAACGATAGTCATCCTTTGAACCGTATTTCACGAAATCATCGCAGATGATGCCGGAAACCACATGACAAGAGCCCTTCTCTTCCTTCAATCCTTCGAACTCCTCATTGACGACGATCTGCCATCGCGAGAGCGTGGAAATCAACTGGCGGTCGCTGATTTTCACAAAATGGATTTCACCCAGCGAATCTATATATTTCTGTATGACTTCCGGTTGGACACGTTCGTAAGCAAGATGTTCCTGGATGGTTTTTTTGATGATTTGAGGCAGGTCTTTGATGTTCTGTTTGGTGATGCCGGCATAGATGACAGGATATTTCGTCTGTGTGTTGGCGAGGAAAAGGAAATTTCTTCGTCCAATCTTGACGAGGTTGGCCGACCAATCAAAAAACGACGCTTCATTTGGAATAATCACGACGGGTTGATCCAACATCTCGGCCAGTTTTTTCGTACAGTACAGGTTCATACCCTTTCTCCTATTGTGTTTTCTCCTTCACCATATAAACCAGATCCTTTTCCTTGATCATGACTCTGCCAAGCGTATATAGAG
>JBAVGP010000145.1:0-1940 GCA_049684955.1 Erysipelotrichaceae bacterium | reverse complement strand
ATTTTGAGAGCTGATCGAGCGCCAATACGCCGACCACCACGAAGAATTCACGTTTTTTCATTGCCATTCCGCCTTATTTACCGTCTTATTATAACAGAAAGCCTATCGATGCGAAAGAAAGGAACCGGGTTTCCGATTCCTGCGTTTCAGCCTTCGATGATTTCCAGATTCTCGCTGATCAGACGGGCATAGACATCGAACTTCGCCCGTGACAGTTTGACGTGCGAGAACGTCCTGTCTTTCCCGTATTTCGAACGGGTATCTTTCAACTCGCTCAGGGTTTCTTTCAGCCCCTTGAGATCGATATCCCATTCTTCCGCCCCGTATTCCAATCGCAGGACGACTTTTTCCTTCTTTTCGATGCGCAGGTTCACGAAATGCAGACGGAAGTCATCACACATCCGGATGAGGACCCCTGCTTCGTTGGTGAACTCATGTTGGTGGATACTATAATGCAGACATTCGTAGGCATAGACATAACCGCGTTGCAGTAAAAAAGAAAAGCGTTCCTTCACGTACTCCTGTTCGATTTGATTATTGAAGAGTTTCACGGTAACGCCTCCTTTCAGTTGATGGGTACACTCTCATTTTACGCTATAAAGGGTCAGATAGCCAATTTAACTCATATTTCTTTGAAAAGCCAAGCATCTGGCGGTTAAATCAGGGTTCTTTCCCTACCTAAGCCTTGAAAAAGTCCCATTTCGGGACTTTACGCTTGCTTATCGGTTGGTCGCCTTCAATTCGTCGATCAGTTTCCAGTCGACGCGTCGGCAGAATTCAGTCAGCAACGTTACGGTGTCGCAGTAGTCTTTGCGATGGATCATGGCGCGGTGCGAATGGATGTAACGCGACGGAATGGACAAGGTCAGGTTGACGATCCCTTCGAAGGACTTGTGGATTTCGCCCGAATCGGTACCGCCTGCCAACAAGCTTTCGTATTGGACATCGATCTTCAGTTCCTTGGCAAGTGCATCGAGATAGTGCAGCAGACCGCGGTGACCCAGATGCGATGCATCCAGTACGCCCAAGGTCACGCCGACGCCCATCTTGACACGGCTTTCGCCGCCCGGCGTATCTTCCGCGATGGTGACGTCGATCGCGATGCCCAGATCCGGTTTGATGGCATAAGTGGATGTTTTAGCGCCTCTGAGTCCGACTTCTTCCTGCACCGTACCGACGGCGTAGAGGTCGGCGGCATGCGGGGTGTTCTTCAGGTTCATCAGGATTTCGGTCGCGATCAGCGCTCCGACGCGATCGTCCCACGCTTTCGCCAACAGGTAGTTCGGATTGGCCATGACGGTGAAATCGGATTTCGGCGTCACCATGTCGCCGATCTTGATGCCGGTCAGTTCGACTTCGTGCTTGTCTTTGCATCCGATATCGACGAACATATCTTTGACTTCTTTGACCCGGTTGCGGACTTCAGGAGCCAGTCCGTGCGGTGCCGGAGCGCCGACGATGCCGGTGATTTTCTTTCCTTCGCGCGTCGTGATGAGCACCGGCTGCGAGAGCAGCACATGGCCCCACCAACCGCCGATGGCCGCGATCTTGATGAATCCTTTTTCATCGATGTTGCGTACGACAAAGCCGATTTCATCGATATGTCCCGCCAACATGATCTTCGGACCGTCGCCGGTCCCCTTCTGTAAAGCGATCAGCGAACCTAAGGTATCGTAAGTGATTTCATCGGCGAACGGGGTGATCCATTTCTTCATGACCCGGGACGCTTCTTTTTCGCAGCCCGAGATCCCGTCCGCGTCGGTGAACTCACGCATCATTTTCAAATCGACTTTCCCATAGGCTTTTTCTATTCTTTTGGCTTTCTTGTCATCCATTTTGTTACTTCCTTTCAATGTTTCCATTATACGCTTCAAAAAAGCGTCGCTTCAAGAAATAAATGTTAATAATTCGTATCCTGGCGCTGATGGTTCTTCTGGTTC
>JBAVGP010000144.1:0-2707 GCA_049684955.1 Erysipelotrichaceae bacterium | reverse complement strand
GAAAATCATCAATAAGGTCGTCACGGATTTCACGACCAATGTGACCAAAGTCGTCGAGACATCGCTTGGGAAAGTCGTCGGTGTTTCCGCCCTTTACAACGGCAAAGTCGTCTCCACCGGAAGCGGCGCTATCTATGACGTGGAAGGGAAGAAAGTCTACATCATCACCAACAACCATGTCATCGCGGATGCCACCTCCTTGACCGTCAAGTTCGCCAATGGCAAACAAGTCGACGCGAAACCGCTAGGATCCGATCTCTATACCGATCTCGCGTTATTGGAAGCCACGGTGGATTTCACGGTGACGCCGTTTAACTTAGGTGATTCTTCGCTGGTCAAAGTCGGCGAAAACGTACTCGCCATCGGCAGCCCGCTCGGATTCGAGTTCCAGGGTTCCGTCACGATGGGCATCATCTCCGGTACCGACCGCGTCGTTCCGGTCGACCTCAACAACGACGGGGTCGATGATTGGGACAGTATCGTCCTGCAGACCGATGCCGCGATCAACCCGGGCAACTCCGGCGGACCGCTCATCAACATGGCGGGCGAACTGATCGGCATCACTTCGATGAAAATCATGGACCAATCCGTCGAAGGGATGGGATTCGCCATTCCGATCAATGAAATCATCCCCATCATCGAACAACTACGTGCCAGCGGGAAAGTCATCCGTCCGGTTTTGGGTATCTCGGCCGTCGGCATCGACGAAATGAGCAACGCCCAGAAGAGCTTCTATTCGATCCAATTGGATCTGAAAGCCGGCCTCTATATCACTTCGGTCACCGCGAACAGCCCGGCGGCGAAAGCAGGCATCAAAGCCGGCGACATCGTCATCAGTTTCGATGGAACCCAGATCACATCCTTCAAACAATTCCGCAAACTGCTTTACGGGAAGAATGTCGGCGACAAAGTCGCGATCAAGTATACACGTGACAATAAGGAAACCGAAGTCACCGTCACCCTGCAATGATCAAACTATTGGTCGTCGGTAAAATCAATGGAAAAGCATTGCGTGAACTGATCGACGATTATCTCAAACGCATCCAGCCCTATCATAAAATCAACATCGAGGAAGTAGCCGACGAAGCGACTTCCGAAGATGTCTCCCAACAGAAATCAGGCAGGATCAAAGAAGGGGAACGCATCCTCGGAAGGCTCAAACCCGACGATACCGTGATCCTGCTGGATCTGCAAGGCGATGAATTCGACTCGCTCGCATTCGCGAAGATACTCGATGAACAATTCACTTATTCCTCCTCAACTTTGGTCTTTGTGATCGGGGGTTCGATGGGAGTCAGCGACGAGGTGCAGAACCGCGCCGACCGGCGATGGAAACTCTCTTCTGTCACATTCCCGCATCAGATCGTCCGTCTCTTGGTCTTGGAACAGATCTACCGCGCATTCAAAATCAATCGCAATCAAACCTACCACAAATGACGACGCATTGCGCCGTCATTTGTTTTATAATGGTATAAAGAAGGTGAACCTATGCGCTTCCAAGTCAAAGCCAACACTCCCGATACGATGGATGATTTCCTCGCGTTTTTCGAACAGCGTGCTTTTCGCGACAATCCTGCATGGGCGGGATGTTATTGCCTGTTTCCGTATCATGATGATGCGGAATGGGAAACCACTTCATCCAATGAAAATAAATCCGAAGCGATGGTTCGTTTAGCGCAAGGACATCTTACGGGATATCTTGGTTATCTGGATGGTACGCTCATCGCCTGGATAGCGGTCGGGAAACGTTCAAGCTACAAACGATACAGCGACTTGGTCAATGAGGAAGACGCGCAGAAAACGATCCATTCGATCACCTGCATCACGATCGATCCCGAATTCAGAAATCAAGGCATCGCCACTGTTCTACTTGAACGGGCGATCGCCGACATGAAACTCCGCGGCGTCGATATCCTGGAAGCCTATCCGCTGGATAAACAAGCCTCCAACGCGCATCACCATCGCGGACCGATGAGCCTCTATATGCATGCCGGTTTCAAAGTCGTCGACCAAGTCGGGATATTCACCCGCGTGAGGAAACAACTATGATCGAACAGATCGCCGAAGGGATATTCACTCGGAAAGTCAGTGTTCCGGGCGAAAGCTGGCCGCTGATCACGTACCTATGGGTAACCTCAAAATATAATCTCTATATCGATGCCGGATTAGGCCAAAACGCGATCCTCGAACTTTCCGCGTTCGCCGATCCAAGTAAACCCAATGTCTGCGTGTATTCCCATTCGCATTTCGACCACATCTGGGGCGCAGGTGCGCTGAAAAACCCCGAGATCATCGCGCATCGCAACTTCATGCATCATTATCATTCGATCATCCAGGACCGTCTGCGTCATAAGGCGCTTGCGGACGGGGATAACGAAGTGATTCCGCCATCGAAACTGATTTCCGTCGATACGCATCTGGATGATGAGATCCTGATTCTGAGTGCGCAGGGACATACGGACGATGGTCTGATGGTCTACCATAAAACACGTCATATCCTCTTCATGGGGGATGTCGCGGCCGATGAAGGCAAGGATCTGCCCGAGATCAGCGGTTCATGCAATGCCTACCTGACCACACTGCGTAAACTGAAAGATCTGGAGATCGATAGCATCCTCTGTTCGCATCGCGATCCGCAGAAAAAAGCCTACCTAAACACCTTGACCGAAAACGCTTACATTTTGCTTAAGAATTGTCAGTAAGTGAC
>JBAVGP010000143.1:0-13200 GCA_049684955.1 Erysipelotrichaceae bacterium | reverse complement strand
GCGAAATTCTGTTCATTTTTCGAGAAATCTTTTGCGATCAATGATAACTTTAAAACATCAGTATTATCCATTGGTACAATAAGATCACAAGAAGTTAGCATGAAAACCACAGTTATCACTGTGATTGATATCAGAATTATCCGCAAACTTTTTGACTTATGCATACTATTCCCCATTATCCCTTGAACTATATTCTAGTATGTCCAAGTTGCGAAAACCAAAATTCCAACAAAAATCAAGATGATCAACCCCCACTTTACCAGTAAGTGTGTCCATTGGTTTATCGTAAAATTTTTCGTTTTAGTAACGAATCCGTCGGTTATATCCATAATGAATCTGTTTAGAAGATAATATACCAAAATGCACGTTACACCTACCAGCAAAACCGCAACGAACGCGATTGACATCGTGATCTGATATCGAGAACTCAAATCCTGGTTAATTACATTAAGAGAAACCAAAATTGGCACCAAAAGAAATTCCAAATATTTAAGTGGTTTCCCGAATCTAGCTCTAATTGTGTCCAATAAGAGTCTAAAAAAATAAAATATCGCTCCGAAAACAGCCCCGATGATCACTTCATAAAAAAATAGCATTCTCAGTACCCCCTTTGTGAAACTGCTTCTCCCTAAACATAATAGATTTAGCAATATATACGAATCTTACATTATTCATTATAGGAAAACAATCGTTTATCGTAAACAAAAACCCGATTCCTTCGAACCGGGTTTGTACTTTTGAATGGTGGAGATTAGGGGATTCGAACCCCTGACCCCTTGATTGCGAACCAAGTGCTCTACCAACTGAGCTAAACCCCCGCGACAAGCGCAAAAGTATTATAGCATACCCCTTCCAGTTGAAACAACAAGAAATCGAAGCGATTTACAGTAATTTCAAGAGTTCGGAAGGATGGTCGATCAGGTAATCCGCATGGTTGTCGACAAGTTCTTTGCGATCGCGGAAGCCCCAGGTGACGCCGACGGTTTTCAGTCCGGCGTTGTGTCCGGTCGCGATGTCGACTTTCGTGTCGCCGACATAGAGGATATCGTCGGGATCCAGTTTCATCGCCTGGATGCAGCGCAGCGTGAGGGTCGGATTGGGTTTGGGACTGATGCCCGCCACTTCCCCGCTGACGAAGGTGAAGTCGATGTCACTGAAGAAATGCTTGATGATGCTTTGCGTGTTGGGATTCTGCTTATTCGAGATGACTCCGCATTTGATGTCTTTTTGATTGAGTTCTTTGAGGAGCTCGACGATCCCGGGATAAGGTGCGGTCTTGTCCATCTGGTGGATCTTATATTCATCCAAGAAGATTCTCAGTACTTCCAGGACATGTTCCTCGGTTTGTTTTTCTTCGGGGATGCAGCGTTGAATCAGAAGTTTCATCCCGTTGCCGACCTTCAGCATGACTTCTTTATCCGTGAAGTGTGGGTAACCGAAACGGTCCAACGCCAGGTTGATACTGTCGCTCAGATCGGAAATCGTATTCAACAGCGTGCCGTCCAGGTCGAAAATGAATGCTTTGATGGTCATAGTCACTCCTCCTACCGTATTAGGATAGAAGAGGAATGGTTCCTTGTCAAGTTAATCGAAGCGCCAGACATCGTAACTCAGCGATCCCATCTGGATATCCGAGTAGGTCAAAGCGGGATGGGAATTGTCCGAAGCGGTCGCGATCAGACTCATCAGGGGCGCGAAATGATCCGCACGGGGGATGGCCATTTTGGCGGATGGTCCGCCCTTCCAGGCTTCCAACGCTTTGAAGTCGAGTTTGGAGATCTTATCGTTGATCCAGGTATGGAACTCTTTCGCCCAGGGCATGACCGGGGCATCGTCGCTCCAGTCGATCATTCGTAGATTGTGCACGGTGACGCCGCTGCCGATGATCAGGACATCGTCCTTCTTCAGGTCGCGCAGGCTTTGTCCGATCGCGAACCATTGTTTCGGGGTCGCGAAAGGATCGATCGACAAGACGACCAGCGGAATATTCGCTTCCGGATACATGAGATGCAGGAGGGTCCAGACACCGTGGTCGATGCCGCGGCGTGAATCCAGCGATGCTTCGATCCCGTTGTTTTTGAAGCCTTCCAGGACTTTCTTCGCAAGGGCTTTGTCCCCTTTGGCGGGATAGACGATCTTGCTTAATTCAGGCGGAAAACCATAGAAATCGTAGATCATGCTGAAGTCCGCCGTATCGCTCACACTTTGAATCGGACTTTCGTAATGGGCGGATAACAGGACGATCGCTTTGGGGATAGGCAGGCTTTTCGCCAAGTATTTCAGATAACGGGTATAGACGGTATCCTCGAGGGCGATCATCGGGGAACCGTGGCTGATGAAGAATGATGGTAACATAATGTAAGTACCTCCGTGGTTCCATTATAACGCAGGAATGCGGAAACCGATGTTTTATGCCCAAAAGAAGACCCCTTGCGGGGTCGGTTACGTTAGTTGATGCCGGAGACGGTGACGTTGGCGATGCGGATCTTCAGGGGACCGCTGAAACGGTCGAGTTCCTGACGGTTTGATGATAATTGGAGTTGGTCTTGCAGTTCGATCAGATTGCCGTTGACGGATCCGCCGCTGACCGGTGTTTTCACTCCGTCTTTGACAAGATAGCCAAGACGGATCTCACCGCCGAAATCGCCGCTGGATACGTCGACGATGAACGCCGAGAAGTCCAGGACTTCCAACAGTTCGCCGCCTTCGATTTCTTCGATGCTGTGTTTCCCGCATGCCACATCCATGTTCTTCAGGTTCCCGGTGATGGGAACTTCCAGATACTGGCAATGCCTTGCATCGCCCCATACCGTGGCGAACACGCCGTCCTTAAATATCTGGACCGGTTTCAGCAGGACACCGTCTTCGTCGATCGGCGCGTTGGCGCACGATGCCGGCAGATGGTCGACCATCGCGAAACTGATCTTATCGCCCTTGGCTTCGGCTTGGACATCTTGTCCCGGCTCGAACGGCGAAGACTTGTTGAAAAGGGACGCCGCATGCGTCGCGTTGCGATAGACCCCGAAGAGTTCGCTGACGTTCTCACCCGACAGAATCAGATCGGTTTTCTTGAGGTCAGGCGTCGGTTTGGCATCGGCGCGGTCACGTGCTTCACGGAACACTTCTTCAAAGCGGATTTCAAGTTGTTTGGGGTCGAAGGTCGCGAAGCGCCATTCGCGCATCAGTTCGATCTCTTTTTCCCCGTCATTGGCATTGACGATCAATTCCACGAATGCGTCGTTGACCGAATAGGTCAGGTCGGTGCCGTTCGAGTTGACGAAACGGATCTGATGATTGTTCGTGAAGACTTCGAAACTGTTGATTTCGCCTTTGTATTTGGCTTCCATCTCAAACGTGAAATCGATGATTTTTTTGCCTAATCCGACCAGGTTGGCGGACTCGGTCGTCAATTCCGCTTCCGCTTTTTCCGGCAGTTTATACGGCGGATTCGCGATCAGTTGTGCCGCGAGCACCGCTTCTTCGATGAGTTTCTCCAGGTCTTCTTTGGTATGGCTGGGATAAGCGGTGAACTCGCCGTTGCCCCTCTTCCCGTCATGGTCCACAAAGACCTTCACGTTGCCGTATTTGACGGATTTACGCCGGGATTGATCCAGTTTATGGCGGATATAGAACCATTCCGCGCTGTCGGTCGTTCTGAATTGTACGCTGAATTCATCGATCCGCGGATGATTCCGCAGACATTGAAGTAAGATGTCTTCCATTAGCCCAACCTCGCTTTCGCTTTGATATACGGTCCGCCGCAGGCGGTCTTGACATATTCCTTATGTCCTTTTCCGCAGAATCCGGCTCCGAACATATCGAAGTCGCCGCTGACGCCGTCGATCGATTTCAGCAGGTCGACGACTTGTCCGGTCAGGATCACCGGTCCGAAGACGTTGCCGTTCAGTTTGCCGTCCTGGATCTCATAGGCTCTGGACAGGACGCATTGGATGCCCCAGTTCTTGGGATCTTCCATCCCGCTTTCCATTCCGTCCAAAAGATAGCCGAATTTGATGGAGGCGATCATCTCGTCGACCGTGTCGGTTCCTTTTTCAAAATAGGTGTTGGTCATCCGGGTATAGGCTTTCCGTTCGAATGATTCGCGTTTCCCGTTGCCGGTCGGCGCGATGCCCAAGCGCGATGCTGCCAAAGCGTCCGCGACGCCTGTGCGCAGGATCCCGCGATCGATTTCGATCGTATCCCCGGCCAACGTGCCTTCATCGTCGAAGGCGTAACTGGAAACGTCTTTGGGACCCAGCGCCCCTTCATGCATGATCACTTTTTCGGATGCGACCGCTTTGTCGATAAAGGACTTGGCAAGCGCTCTTTCTTTGACGAACATATCCATCTCGACGCCGTGCCCGAACGCTTCATGCGCGATCAGTCCGGTGACTTCCGGCGTGCAGATCACGTCGTATTCACCCGGTACCATGGCTTTGGCGTTCAGCATATCCCCGACCTGTTTGATCAGTAACTCTGTCTTGGTTTCAAGTTCATCCAGAATCTCCGCGCCTTTCTGGCCGGAAATGCTGGTGAATCCCATCTTGACGCCTTTGTCCCCTTTGGCGATGGCCATCAGGTAACCCTGCGACCAAGGATAACTTTGGTAAAGGTCTTTGTGTTTCGATACGAACAGCTTGTTGACGGTGACTTCGCCCAGGACCGCGACCGCGTTCAGGACGCGTGGATCCCCGGCGGAAACATCTACGACCAGTTTACGCAGACGCGCGAGTTTATCCTGGATCGAAACCGACGCGAACGGACGATCCGCTGCGATGATGAAATCCTCGATGTTGGTTTCATCGCTCAGATGGACTTTGAATGGTTCCACATTGTTTTCTTTGATCCAGGCGAATTGTTCGTCCAATAGGACGCCCAATTTTTCCGCAAGCAGTTTTCCGGTGGTCGGCAGATCGTTCATCGATACTTCGGCGACGATTCCGTCGCTGATCGCACGAGCCACGATCCCGCGTTCGCACATGAAATCGCGCAGTTCGCTGCTCCGTGAACGGACCTGATACATTTTACCGGCGGTGTCGCTGGCAAGGACGGAAAGATAATCATAGTCCGGTGACAGGATGCGTACCGCATCCTTGATCAGCGGACGCCAAGTTTTCAAACATGAGTCGTGCATAGGACTTCCTCTCAATCGGCGGGGTTTCCCCGTTAGAAATATGATAAACTTGTTATCAAAGGAGTACAAGCCATGAAACGTATCTTATGTGAAGTTTGTGTCGGTACCATCGACGATTTGAAGGCTGCCCTCACCTGTGATATCGACCGTATCGAATTGAACCAGGCGTTGGAACTCGGAGGGTTGACGCCCTCCCGCGCCTTGTTTTTAGCGGCCCGTGCGGCGACGAAGCTGCCGATCGTCGTGATGGTGCGTCCGCATGGCGGATTTGCGCCTTATTCGGAGGAAGAGTTCAAGTTGATGTTGGAAGAAGCCGGATACTTCGTCTCAAACGGAGCCGACGGAATCGTCTTTGGATGTCTTGATGAAAACAAACGGGTCGATCAAGTCCAAACCAAGCAG
Organism: Erysipelotrichaceae bacterium; assembly: GCA_049684955.1. Taxonomy (GTDB): domain Bacteria; phylum Bacillota_I; class Bacilli_A; order Erysipelotrichales; family Erysipelotrichaceae; genus GWE2-51-13. The sequence continues at coordinate 7,664 of JBAVGP010000143.1, read as the reverse complement.
ATGGTCGAGATCATCGGAAACAAGATCCCGATCTTTCATAAAGCGTTCGACCATTGCGACGATCTGGAGCAGGCATCCGAAGATCTGATCGCATGCGGGATAAAACGCGTTCTTACATCGGGCGGCATGCCCGGTCCGCGTCTGCATGAGGGGCTGGAAGTCCTTCGGAAACTGAACGGGAAATACGGCGACCGCTTGGAATACCTGCCCGGCGGAGGTGTCGACGAGACAAACATCGCCGATGTGGAACGCATCACTCGATGCGGACAAGTCCATATGAGCGCAAAACAAGTGATCAAGGATCCGATCAGCCAGGAAATCCGTACGATCACCGATCCCATACGGTTGAAGAACCTGTTGGACATTCTGCGGGATGACAAGACCTAGATAAAGTGATAGAATTTCATGCATGCGAAGGATGAGGCAACTATGACAGACATCAAACTGATTATCTTCGATATCGACGGCACCCTGATCAAAGTCGGGCAGCACCGCATCGAAGAATCGACCGTGAAAGCGATCCATGAAGTGAAAGCCAAAGGCATCAAAGTTCTGATTGCCACCGGACGTACGCTCTATTTCGTCAATCCTCATGTACGCGAAGTCGTCGACTGCGATTATTTCGTCACCGTCAACGGCCATTGTCTGATGGATAAGTCAGGCACCATCCTGTTACGGCAGGACTTGCCGATCGACGCCGTGCAGCGCTTGCATGACTTCTGCGTGAAGCATGATATCGCGATCGGGATGAAATGCAGCGACGCGATCTACGTCACGCACAATTTCAGAAAATACTATGCCGTTTATTCCGAAGGGAAAGACGTCAGTGCGCTGATCCTGGACGATACCTTAAGAGCCGATCATTTCAAAACCGTCGAAGCGCCGTTGGGGATTTTTCTTGTCGGCGACCAACAAGCGATCCGTGACAATGTACAGCTGTTTCCCGAGTTCACTTTCAGCCCGGTCCGCAATGACAGTTACGATGTCTACGGACATGACGTAAACAAGACCAAGATCATCGAGGAAGTCCTGCGGAGACTCAAGATCCGCTGGGAACAAGTGATGGCGTTCGGCGATGGCGAGAACGATACCGATATGCTGCGCAAAGCGGGTTACGGCGTCGCGATGGGCAACGCCAAATCCAATGTCCAGAAATATGCCGATTTCGTCACCAAGGAAGTCGACGAAGGCGGAATCGATTTCGCCCTGCGGCATTACAAGATACTCTAGTAAAAAGAACTTCCGCGTTCAAGTAAATCAAAAGCACGTACCGATTTCAATTCGATTCGTGCTTTTTTCGTTTGTCCGTTTTTGTGGTATCCATTCGTAAGTATCTTTTTATCGTTGCTTAACCCATAAGGCGATATCCGTTATCACCTGCTGATCGACGCGTCCCCGTTTACTGTATTCGGTGATGTCCTTTTTCCCGTTGGTCACGATGAACAGATGATTTAATTTATCGTAGAGTTTGAATGTGACGTTGCTTTTGTCCTTCAATAGGTCCTGCCACGCTTGATAGTCGACAACAGGCGATACCTGGAAATCCGCCGAACCCTGCAGGATCAACATCGGAATACGCAGGCTTTTAGCGATCGCCGGCGTATCGATCTTGTTGAGGCTGAGCCAATAACTGGATGGTACACCGAAGAGTTTGATGAGTGGATCCCCGTCTTTGAGGTTCTTGACTTTATCCACCTCGGTTTGGACCGATGCGATCAAGGCTTGTTTTTCAGCATCCGTCTTATTTGTCATCGCCTGTATTGCGGCGATATTCTGATCCAGGATGACATCTTCGAGTCTGCGCGGCGTCCCCGCCAGGATAACGATCCCTTTCACTTCTTTGTTGGTCCGGGCGATATAAGGAGCGAGCATGCCGCCCAGACTATGGCCCAAGACAAAGATCTGACTGTTTTTGGTATGGGAGTCGTCATCCGCAAAGCGGATCGCCAGAGCGACATCCGTCAGCACTTCGTCCTCGATCGTGATATCGGTCGGTGCCGTGCGCGGATATTGGTAATAGCGCTTGTTGAAGCGCAGGGTCGCGACCCCCTGCTTCGCCAATCCTTCCGCGATATCCTTGAACGGGTTGGTCAGACTGATCGTTTCGTCATAATCGCTCTGCCCCGAACCTTGGACCATGATCACGACCGGCGGATCGACGACTCCTTTCGGAAGACACAAAACCCCATCCAAAGGATAGGGTGCTGAACCGATTTTGATTTTAATGTTCTGGATCGAATAACTTTGTTTATCAGGGGATTGTTTGCAGCCAAAAAGCATAAAAAGCGTAAGCAGACTCAGACAAAAAATCATGGTATATTTCTTTTTCATCGCATGCCTCCCGCAGAACACAACGATAAATCTCTCTATCTATTTATTTCTTGAGTTTCAGCGAAACGACGGTTTCGACCAGCGGCGTATGCGTGAACAGTTCGAACGGCGTGATTTCCTCGATCTTGTAATATTCGCGCAAGTCCTTCAGGTTCTTCGCCAACGTCGACGGATTACAGGAAACATAGATCAGATGCTGGATCTTGCTTTTCAGGATCGTGGCGACCATCAGATCGTCCAAACCGCTGCGCGGAGGATCGACCACGAGCACGTCGATGGTACGGCCTTTGGAGAGATGGGTCAATTCTTCAGCCGCATCTCCCGCCACGAAACGGACGTTCTCGATTTTGTTTAAACGTGCGTTCTCGCTTGCGTTCTTGACGGCGGAGTCGACCGTATCGATCCCGACGACGCTTTCGGCTTTACCGCTCATCATCAGTGTCATGGCCCCGACGCCGCAATACGCTTCGACGATGAATTTCGACGGTTTGATCAGGGAGACGACTTTGGCATACAGACGTTCGGCTTGGACCAGATTCAACTGGAAGAAGGACATCGGGGACAAACGGAAAAGTAAGCCCCCCATCTTCACTTCCAGGGTTTTCGCTTTGGCCAGATGGGTGACCCCGGTGCCGAAGATCTCATGCGTATGCTTGTCGGTGTTCACGCTCTGATAATAGGAATTGATTTCAGGGATCGCGCTCAGTTCTTCGATGCATTCGGCGTTGAACTTGTCTTTACCGGTGACCAAAGTGCACTGATAGACGCCGTCGAAACCACGCAGGACGATAAACCGTATGCCCATCCAGGTGCGCGCGTCGAATTCCTTGTATTTATATTTCGTCAGGATGTTGAGGACTTTCGCTCTTAACTTATCCAATCCTTCTTCGTGCACCAGGCAACGTGTGACCGGTACGAAATAATTGGAAGTCGGGCGATACATTCCGCTGACCAGACCGCCGTCCAACATACGGACCGGCAGTTTGCATTGGTTTCTATAAGCGGTCGGATTCGGATTGACGACCATCGGCTGGATGACGTCGAAATCGAACTTGCCCGAATACTTCAGCAAGGCTTCTTTCAATAACATCTCTTTGAGTTCGATCTGGTATTGCTGGTCGACATGCATCATCGCGCAGCCTCCGCAGCGATGCTGGACCGGACACGGCGGCGTGATGCGTTTGGGGCTCTTGACGAGGATTTCCGTCATTTCGCCGATATTGTATCGTTCGAAACGTTTGACGACATCGATCTCCGCGGTTTCCTGGGGCAAAACGCCCGGGACAAAGGTAGGTATCTTATCGATATACCCGATTCCTTCGCCGTTGATGCCGATCTTTTCAATTTTAATTTTCATGGTGGGTACCTTCTTTCTACATCTTGAATGAAAAAAGTCCAAGCGGACCTTTTTACAAATCACTGTTTCCCCAAGCGGGGATTTCTACGCCGCGGCGTACTAAAATCGTCTTCTGGAAATCAGTCTGATTTAAGAACCGCAGAATCGTATCTTCTTCCTGGGGCGTACAGCCGACCAGGAGTTTGACTTCGACGTCTTTTTTGAGAATATCGACCGCGATGACGAGGGTGCTGATGAAACTGACCGATTTCGAACCCTTGTATACATCGATGCCTTCCTGTCCCGAATTCAACGTGTCCTGCAGATACCCGTAATCGACCGGATAGATCAGATTACTGTATTGCGGATGCGTCGTACCGGCCGGACGGGAGATGATACACTTCGACGAGAAGAACAAGGTGTCGATTTTCTGCCAGAAGTAAGCATTGTTTTCCAAATTGGTCATATCTATCCCTCGCATTTTCTTTTCTTATTGTACATTGAATCGTCTTTTCTGTAAATAGCGCCGACTTTTTGCATGCATGAAAATATCCCGTTTTTCTTTCAATACAACGGACGCAGCTTCACACCTAAGGTATTGGCGAATTCGACCGGGTCGAAGACTTCCACGACCGACATCGCATTCAAAACCAATAAAGCCGCGCCGCGGGCGTCGCTGAGCGCTTCGTGATGGTCCAGCGGAATCTCCAAGGCGCTGCAGACGGTATGCAGTTTGTGATTATCCAGCCGCGGATAACACTTCCTGGATACTTCGACCGTGTCCAGCACATCGACACGCGGAAAATCAATTCGATAAAGATCGATCAGACTGCGCAATACGCCGACATCAAACGGCGCGTTATGCGCCGCCAGGATCGCGTTGTCCATCCAGGGGATCAGAAACGGGACCACTTCATCGAATTCCGGCGCATTCTTGACCATGTCCGGGGTAATGTGGTGGATCCCTATGTTGAAGGGATCGAAATAGCGGTAATTGCGATGCGGTTTGATGAGATACACCGCTTCGTGGATCAGTTCGCCGTCTTCGAAAACGACGATCCCGATACTGCAGGCACTTTGACTGAATCGGTTCGCGGTTTCGAAATCAATGACGCTCAAGCGCATAGTTGCCTCCGTTCACGACCCGCATGGCATTGAGGACCGCCAATACCGCCACCCCGACATCGGCGAACACCGCCAAGCCCATCGACGCGAGTCCGAAACTACCCAAGATAAGGATCGCGATTTTCACGCCCAGTACGAAGACGAGGTTTTCCTTCAGGACGAACATCGTCCGGCGGGATAAGCGGATCGCATCGCTCAATGCGAGTGGATTGTCATGGGTCAGGACGACATCGGCGGCTTCGATCGCCACATCGCTGCCCATCGCACCCATCGCGAGCGATACATCGGCCATCGCCAAGACCGCCGCGTCGTTCATCCCGTCACCGGCGAACGCCACGGTATCCCCGTTGGACTTCGCTTCCTGCAGGATGCGGACTTTATCTTCAGGGCGGCATTCCGCATAGAATCCGTCGAGTTTCAGTTTGTCCGAAACTTGCTTGGCGACTTCTTCATTATCGCCGCTGACGAGATAGACTTTGACCTTATCTTCATGCAGGCGTTGGATCGCCTGCAGACTTTCTTCTTTGATTTCATCCTCCAGGATCAAGGAACCCAGATATCCGTTTTCCTTCAAGACATGGATGATCGTGTTATTCGTGAGTTCAGATGGCACTTCGATGCCCATCTTTTGGGCTAAACGGGTGTTCCCCAAGAAGAAAGTTTCGTGATCGAAGTCGACTTTCAAGCCGAAACCGGGGATCTCTTCCATCTTGGTGATGCGGGAAAGATCGATCTCTTTTCCGTAGGCATCCAATACAGCCTTAGCCAGCGGATGGGTGGACGATGCTTCCGCATAGGCGGCGATTTCAAGGATGCGTTCCTTATCCGCCGTCGGCGCGACGACTTCACTCAAAGCGAAACGTCCTTTGGTTAATGTTCCGGTCTTGTCGATTAGCAGGACTTCGGTGGAAGAGAGATGCTGGAGGGAGACGCCGCCTTTGACCAGGATGCCCAATGAAGAAGCTTTGCCTAAAGCCGCATAGAATCCCAACGGGATCGAGATCAGTAAGGCGCACGGACAGGAGATGACCAGAAAGATCAACGCACGATGGACACCGATGAGCCAACCTTGTCCGCTCAGTCCAAGGACCAAAGCGACCAGGACGGACAAGCCGACGACCAACGGCGTATACACGCGGGCGAATTTCGTGATGAATGTTTCCAGCGGCGCTTTCCTGACGGAGGCTTCTTCAACGTATGCCACCATTTTCTGCAGCGTCGAATCATTGGAACGGCGGGTGACTTTCAAAAGGAAACGGGCTTGCTGGTTGATCGAACCGGATAACACTTCCGCACCGGCCGCGATGGATAGCGGCGCGCTTTCGCCGGTGATCGAAGATACGTCGATCGTACTTTCCCCTTCAAAGACGATGCCATCCAAGGGGATCAAAGCACCCGGTGAAATGACCAGGATATCGCCGATGAAGACGTTCTTCGGGTCGATTTCGGAAGTCTTGCCGCCGCGCAGGACGGTCGCTGAAGTCGGGACGGTCTTCAAACAGGCTTCGATGGTTTTGCGGGCGGACTCTATGGCGCGTGATTGCAGCGCTTCGCCGACCCGATAGAAAACCATGACCCCTAAGGCTTCGGAGATATCGCCGATCGCCATCGCCCCCAAGGTCGCGATGCTCATCAGGAAAGTTTCGTCGAACCAAACGCCGTTGCGCAGATTCTGGAAAGCTTTCTTCAGGATCGGAAAAGCGATCGGAAAATAGACGATCGCCAAAAACGCCCGATAATAGATGCTCGTGATAAAGAAAGAACCGATCACCAATAAAGCGGTGGCGATCAATATCCATTCATTTCGGGATAATTTACGGTTGGTTTGGGTCTGGAAGGATTGCTGGGGGATCAGGCGGACATCTTCGACCTTCTTGACCGCGGTCTCCCAGCGCTTCAGACTCTTGTCATCGAAGGTCACCCCTTCGTTCAAAGTGAGGATCGCTTTACCGCGCGCGAAATCGATCTGCGCTTGTCGGATGTCGGACTGATTGTTGAGTTCCTTTTCGATCTTCAATGCGCAGTTGGCGCAATCCATGCCTTCAATCGTCAATACGATGTGTTGCATAACGTTCCTCCACATGCATCAGCGCTTGTTTGAAAATCGTTTCGACATGCAGGTCGTCGAATCGGTAGAAGACATGTTTCCCGCGCTTCTCGCTGGTGACCAGGCGGGCGTTCTTGAGGTCGGCCAACTGATGGCTGATCGCCGAGGAAGTCATGTTGAGGGCGGCCGAGAGATCCGCGACGCAAAGATCCCCGCTCTGCAATGTCATCAGGACACGCAGACGCGTCGGATCGGCCAGCATTTTAAACAGATACCCCAATTCATCGATGCTATCGCGGTCGAGCAGCACATCCTGCGCCCGCTTCACGGCTTCGGGATGATGGGGGTTGGTTTGTTCGAAGAGACTCATAGGCACCTCCGGTTATCATATGAGCAGTTGCTCATATGTTCACGCATAGTATAACGCCGGAAGCAGCGGATGTAAATGCCTGTACGATGATATTTTCACGTTTTCCCAAAAGAAAAGGACGAAGCTTCGTCCTTGCGTGATTTTCAGCGTTTCGGTACGATTTCGAGCCAGTATCCGTCGGGATCGGTGATGAAATACAGACCCATGGAGACATTCTCGAAAACAATGCAGCCCATCTCCGCGTGCCGTTTGTGCCACGTCTCGAATTCATCGGTGACGAAAGCCAGATGGAACTCCGCCTCCCCTAGATCATAGGCTTCCTTGCGGTCGCGCATCCAGGTCAGTTCGAGTTCGAATGTCCTTTCGTCGTCAGTCAGATAAACCAACGTGAAGCTTTCGTCCTTCGCATGTTTTTCCCTGACGATATGCAGATTCAAGGCGGTACGATAGAAAGC
>JBAVGP010000142.1:0-3999 GCA_049684955.1 Erysipelotrichaceae bacterium | reverse complement strand
TAAAAGGATTAGTGAGTGGATTAATTCTCTTAATCTTTTCTTTTATTCTCATGTCCTCCGTCAATAGCAAGTAAACCCGCTGAATCAGCGGGTCTTATCTGTTAATAGGCTACCATCCTTCATGCTTATAGAATTGTCAAAATTTTGCGATAGTTGGAACATACCCAGGTCCTGCTATTAAGGCATTATTGACTGTTCAATTTATCATAATATGCATCAATGACATTTTTCACATCATCATAAGTCATTAAAAACCCTTCGGTATCCGAATACAACGTGAAGTAAGTAAACGGCTCATTTCCGTTCATGATGGATGACTCTATCGCGATTCGGGTAATCGTCCTGCTCCTGTAGTCTACGATCAAGCGACCTAGATTTTGGTCGCTTAAGTACCCAACGATGAATTCCCTTTCTGTATTGATATCTCCCTTAGGAAACATCACTGAGCCAAAGCGATCGATTCCGACATTCTTCATTATCAAGAATAGTGTATCAAGTTCGCCACTGGTCAATCCGGATTGACTCATCAAATCCCCGAAGTTTAGTCTTGCGAACTTGTCTTGCACAATCAACAGAAGTTTTTTGATTTCGTTGTATTTAGAGGCACCATAATAATGTGACAGATAATATTCCGCATCTACCTTGACCGCCTCCCATTTATTATCCTTAATATTCGAATTAATGCGAATATATGTTTTAGCGGATGCCTTGTTTTGGTAGATTGTTAAAACTGGCCGAGCAAAAATCAATAAAAACACTGAAATGATAAACAGAATCAGAAAAATTCGGTTCACCCTTTTCCTATTATTCATGCTGCCCCCAACGCTTTCCCCAGAGATAACCGGGATAATCCATTATGTCTTCATTCCCCAGTCGCCCCAGCATTTTCTATCACTATATTATCATAAAAAAGTCCTTGTAATGGGCTTTTTCATCGGCCTGGTTATTATTGAATAAACATGTGAATTTACTTCAGGGATTTGCTTCTAGTTAGAAACATGAATAAAAAACCCGCGGAATACGCGGGTAATAGACTTGATCATTGTTGATACCGGATACGAACTATGCTACTTCTTTCCTCGTGTACGGATATCGAAGATGACGGCTGAAATCAGGACGGCGCCACGCACGATGTACTGCAGTGAGATGCCTAATCCGATCAGGTTCATCCCGCTCGACAACGATGCCATGACAAGGGCCCCGATGATGGATCCGGTGACTTTACCGACGCCGCCGTTGGCGCTGGTACCGCCGACATAAGCCGCGGCGATGGCATCCAATTCAAACAGGACACCGGCTGTGACCGTTGCGGAACGCAGACGGGCGGCGAACAGGATACCGGCTAACGCAGCCAGCAAGCCCATCGATGCGAAGACCAGCATGGTGATTTTCTTGACGTTGATCCCGCTTAATTCAGCGGCTTCCGCATTGCCGCCGACCGCATAGATATGCCGGCCGAGCACGGTTTTGTTGGTGATGATGTGATAGATGGCGGTTGTCACGACCATGATGACGACGGTCCAGGAAATCCCCTGATAGGTCGCCAATACGAGGGTGATGATCAAGATGATGATGGCGACGAACGTGAGTTTCGTCGCGAAGACACCCGAACTCAATACTTTGAAATTGTATTTCTGTTTGTTTTTACGGGCTTTGAATTCGGAATAGATGTAGAAGACGATCGCCAACAACCCGATGATCAGCGAGAGCAGATGAATTCCGTCGATCTTCACGATATCCGGAATGAAACCGTTGGAAAGTGCATTGAAAGTATTGCTAGGAATGATGATGGTCCCGGTCCCTTGGGTTACCAGCAACAGCAATCCTCTGAAAATCAGCATCCCGGCCAAGGTCGCGACGAACGCCGGCAGACCCATGTAGGCGACCAGGAAACCGTTCCACAATCCGATGACGACGCCCAGCGCCAAGACGATTAGAATGGCGACGAAGACCGGCACGTTGAATTGCGTCATAAGGATGGCGGCGACCGCACCGATGAACCCGGCGACATAGCCGACGCTCAGGTCGATGTGGCGGATGACGATGATCAAGGTCATGCCGACCGCCAATACGGCGATGTAGCCTGTCTGATCCAACAGATTGGATAAGTTACGCGGACTGATGAACAGTCCGTTGGACAGTAAGGCGAAAATCAGGAAGATGGCGCCTAAAGCGATGAACATCCCGTATTGGCGGACATTCTCCTTCAGTGCGATCTTTAAGTCATTAATATAGGTGTTTTGGTTTTTCATTTCTTCTCCCTCGTCAATTCGTCGCTAATTCCATAATCTCTTCAGCCGTCGTCGTCGCGGTGTTGACTTCGCCGGAAATTCTTCCCTTATTGACCACGTAGATCCGGTCGCTCATCCCCATGACTTCAGGTAATTCGGAGGAGATCAGGATGATGCTCATCCCTTCCTTCACCAAGCGATCGATGATGGTATAGATTTCGAATTTCGCTCCGACATCGATGCCGCGCGTCGGTTCATCCAAGATAAGCAGTTTCGGTTTTGTGAACAGCCACTTGCTGATGGAAACCTTTTGCTGATTTCCCCCGCTCAGGCTCCCCGTGCGCTGTTCGATCGAATAGGATTTGATGTTCATGGAGTCTTTATAGCTGTTCGCGATGTTGATTTCATCGTTATCATTGACGAAGAAATTCTTCTCGATCGCTTTCAGATTCGCGAGTGTGACATTCTGCTTGATATCCTGGATAAGGATAAGCCCTTTGCCTTTGCGGTCTTCCGTGACATACGCGAGTCCGTTTTCGATCGCCTTTGTCGGCGAACTGGTATCGACCTTTTTCCCGTTGACATGGATTTCACCGCTGACGGCATAATCCATCGGATTTCCGAAGATACTCAGGGCTAATTCCGTACGTCCTGCACCCATCAGACCCGCAAGCCCGACGACTTCGCCTTGACGGATGTTCAACGAGGCATCGCGTACCAACGGAAGCTTGGTTTCCTTGTTGGAGGCACTCAGATGTTTGACTTCCAAGATGATCTCGCCCGGTATACGTACATCCCGTTTGGGGAATACATTGTTGATTTCACGCCCGACCATGCTTTTGATCATGATCTGCGTATTGATTTCGTTCTTCTCTTTGGATAATGAACAGATCGTCTTGCCATCCCTGATGACCGTGACCGTATCCGCGATTTCGATGATTTCTTTCAATTTGTGGGAAATCATGATCGAAGTCACATGATGGTTCTTCAGTTCAAGCAGCAGTTTCAACAGGATGCCGCTTTCTTCGTCGTTCAGCGCCGAAGTCGGTTCATCCAGAATGAGGACCTTCAGATTCTTACTTAATGCTTTCGCGATCTCGACCAGCTGGCGTTTGCCCATGCCCAGGTTCTTGATCTTTTCTTCCGGTTCGACTTTCAGGTTGACGATGCCCAGATATTTGACACATTGGGTGATGGTTTCATTCCAGTCGATGAATGTCCCTTTTTTGATTTCATGTCCCAAAAACATATTTTCATACACGGTTAGTTCCGGTATCAAAGCCAATTCCTGGTGAATGATGCCAATGCCATGGTTCTCGCTGTCGCGGATGCTATGAAAGCTCACAATTTCGTCGCTTAAAACGATATCGCCTTGGTATTCACCTTTTTTATATACGCCGCTTAAGATTTTCATAAGCGTACTTTTACCGGCTCCGTTTTCACCGACCAAACAATGAATTTCACCCTCTTTGACAGTAAAATTCACATGATCCAAAGCGCGGACTCCGGAAAAATCTTTCGTAATATTGCGCATTTCGAGTATGTTGCTCATTTTTTGATCCTCTATTTTATATTTATGAAAGCAGTGGCGAGCGTACTCGCCACTGCTGATCTACCCTTCTAAACGGCTGCTTACTTCGGGAATACGAATTTGTCGGCGGTGTAGTAGCCGGAATCGATCAAAGCGGATTGAACATTGGCTTTGGTGACGACGACGACATCGGTTTGTTTCGCCGGTACATCTTTTTTGCCGTTGTTATAGGTTCCA
>JBAVGP010000141.1:0-10047 GCA_049684955.1 Erysipelotrichaceae bacterium | reverse complement strand
GAACTTATTGTCCGCGAAGCCGACGACGGTGCCGAAGAACTTGCGGAAAAGATCAGGATGATCACGTAAGGCACTGTCGGTGTCCAGAAAGATGACGCCTTTGTCTTCGACTTCGGCCAGCATGTTATGATAGACGACTTCGGATTCATATTGGGTGGATACGCCGGACAGGAATTTGCGTTCCGCTTCCGGGATGCCCAGCCGTTCGAAGGTGTCCTTGATGGTTTCCGGAACTTCGTCCCAAGTCGTGCCCATCCGGTCACTCGGTTTGATATAGTAGGTGTATTCGCTGAAATCCAGCGAACTTAAATCGACGCCCCAAGTAGGCATCGGTTTTTTCAGAAAGGATTCGAAGGCTCTGAGACGGTAGTCGGTCATCCATTGGGGTTCGTTCTTGATGTGTGAGATTTCTTCGACGATTTCCTTGGAGATGCCTTTCCCGGTATTGTATACGCTGACGTCCTTGTCCGAGAATCCATATTGGTAGTCCGATGAAGGAAGGACGGCATCGGGTTTGTTAGTCATGCTTGGCCCCGCTTTCATCGATCAGCTGATGGATCGCCTTCCAGCCGATGGTCGCGCATTTGATGCGGTTGGCTTGCCGTCCCACATTGTGGAACGCCACCGCTTCTTCCAGCACATTCTCGTCATAGCTGCCCATATTGATCATGGCGTTGTATTGATCGATGATCGCCTCTGCTTCAGCAAGTGTCTTGCCGATCAGAAGTTCGGTCATGATGGAGGTCGAGGCGGTCGAAATCGTACAGGCGATGCCGTCGAAACGGACATCGGCGATCTTCCCGTCGCTGATGAGGGCTTGGACGGTGATATCGTCGATGCAGGATTCGCTGGCCATATGGACGGATCCATAGTGCGGATCTTCGCTTAAGGCATGGTTATGCGGGTATTCATAATGATCCATGATGATCTGACGTAAGATCAGGGGATCGTGTAATAGATCGTTCATTGGCAATCTCCTTTACAAATAAAGATCGATGCATTTCTCAAGCGTGGTCTCTTTACAAACCGCGATGAAACGGTCGACCTCTTCTTTGGTGTTATAGAAATAGACGCTGGCACGGATCGTTTCCGAGGTCTTCAGGATATCGATCAGGATTTTCGCGCAGTGGTTGCCCGAACGCACCGCGATGCCGCGGGAGTTCAGATACATCGCCGCGTCCTGGGCGAAGATGTCTTTGAAGTTGAAGGTCACGATGCCGGTCGCCGCATGCGGGTTATAGATGTGGACGCTGTCGAGCTTGGAGAGTTGTTCGACCAAGTAGACACGCAGTTCATGTTCATATTTCTCGATCGCTTCCAAACCGACCGATTCGAGATACTCGACGGCCGCTTTCAAACCCAACACCGCTTCGATCGCCGGGGTGCCGGCTTCGAACTTGAAGGGCGGGTTCTTGAGTAAAATGTTTCCGCAGATGTCGAAACGGGCATTACTGCCGCCGCCCAACATGAACGGATCCATCGCTAAGAGATGTTCGTATTTGCCATAGAGGATGCCGACACCGGTCGGACCGCACATCTTATGCGCGGAGAACGACAGGAAATCGATGTCCCAGGCTTTCACGTCGGTCGGGATATGCGGGGCGGATTGCGCTCCGTCGACCGAAATGATGGCGCCGTATTCATGCGTGATCTTCGCCATCTCCGTGATCGGGGCGATGAAACCAAGCACATTGGTGATATTGGCGACCGCGACGACCTTGACTTTGTCATGCATAGCGGCCCGGAAATTCTCGATGGTCAGTTCGCCTTCTTCGGTGAGTTTGATATATTCGACGATCGCACCGGTTTCTTCGGCGCATTTGAACCACGGTAAAATATTGGAAGCATGTTCGGCTTCACTGGACAGGATGACATCGCCTTTTTTAAGGAATTTACGTCCGTATCCGTACGCGACCAGGTTCAATGAGCCGCTGGCGCCGGATGTGAAGACGACTTCCCTTTCCTCGGCGTTGATGAAACGTGCGACGGCTTTGCGGGCCGATTCGTACTCTTCGCTGACCTGATAGGAAAGATCATAGTCGCCGCGATGGATATTGACGGACGAGGTCGTGTAATAGCGCACCACCGCGTCGATGACGCTGCGCGGTTTGAATGTCGTCGCGGCGTTGTCGAAATAGACCAAAGGTTTTTCAGCATCGATGTGGTCGAACATCGGAAAATCATTGCGGATTTTTCTCACGTCAAACATGTTTGGTTCACCTTCTCCCGGATTTCGTTGAGGAACAGATCACGCAGCGTTTCGTCGGCGATGACTTCGGCGACCGGATACAGATAACCGTATACGATCAGCTTGGTCGCTTCGTCATGCGTAAGCCCGCGGGTCTGCAGATAATAGAGTTGTTCGCCGTCGACCTGGCCGATGCTTTGCGCATGGCCGGCCTGCACGTCATTGTTGTCGATATAGAGTTTCGGATGGACGGTCGCTTTCTGATGGACGGATAAGTTCAGAACGCGCGTGCTTTGATGCATCTGGCTGCGCGGAGCTTGCTTTTCGATTCGTCCGATGACGTTCATCGCGAGGTTGCCGCCTTCCGCCATGACCGCATAGTTGGCCATTTCGGAAATCGTGTCGCTGTGGACATGTGTCATCTGGTAGTGGATCGTGCGCTGGTGCGCGACGACGGATGCGCTGCGGAGTTCCGCGCGTGCATTCTGTCCGACCAAGCGGACTTCGCTCGTGCGTTTCAGGGCACCTTCCTTAAGATCGGAATACGCCAGGATCAGATTACTTTCCGCCTGCACTTCATAATTTTCTGTGATCTCCAGATTTTGTCCGCGGTTCCACCACAGGAGCGTGATATCCGCGCCTTCACCGATATTGACTTTCACATCGAAGTTTCCTTCGCCTTCCAGGGTCAGGATGACGCTTTGTCTGCGATGCGGCGCGAAGTTCAGGATCAGCGGCGAATCAGCGGTCCGCAAGGACTTCTGAATCAGCTTCCCTTCACCCAGATCAAGGATGGATATCGCCTCACTCATGGGTCGCGGCCGTTTTGATCGCGCAGGAACCCAACGATCCCACGGTATTGCGCACTGCTTTCTGCTCTTCCTCGTCCTTCCAGATCTCGATTCCCAATTGCGTCGACAACCAGTCGTAGCCTTCTTCGTCGATCTTCGTGACCAGGGATTCATCCCCGCTCAAGACGATTCTTCCGTCGATGAGGATATGCGAATGGGTCGGTTTGATCAATTGATAGAAACGATCGTAGTGGGATACGATGATCAGTCCCAGTCCGCGTTGTTCATATTCATCCAGGATCGCGCTGGCGACGACTTTGAGGGCATCGACATCCAAGCCTGAGTCGATCTCATCCAACATCGCCAATTCCGGCTTCAGCAACATCATCTGGAGGATTTCGTTGCGTTTCTTTTCACCGCCCGAAAAACCTTCATTGACATAGCGGTGCGCCAGATCGGACTTCATATCTAACTTTGCGATCGCCCCTTCCATCTCTTTGATGAAAGCGAAAAGCCCGATGGGTTTTTCCCTCCGTGAATTGATCGCTGCTTTCAAAAAGTCTGAATTGGTGACCCCCGATACTTCCTGCGGATACTGCATGCCTAAAAATAATCCGGCTTTGGCGCGTTTATCGACGTCCATCGCCAATACGTCTTCCCCGTCCAAGGTGATCTCGCCGGAAGTGACCGTAGATTTGGGGTGTCCCATGATCGCGGCCAACAGGGTGCTTTTTCCGTTTCCGTTAGGCCCCATCAAGGCGTGGATCTCTTTCGGCCCGACTTTCAAGTCGACGCCTTTCAATATTTCTTTACCGTCGATACTGACGTGTAAATCTTTGATGATTAAGGTACTCATGACTCATTTCCTTTCCTGCTTTTCAATAATACCAAAATTTTGTGTTTTTCGAAAGGATTACGAACAGCCTTCTTTGGAATGTGGCTCAAATATGAACGATTATGGGAAGAAATCCGACCCATCGGCGGATTCTTGCATTTAGGGCATGAATGCAATATAATGAAACAGTTAATCAGGAGGTTTCACATGTTAGAAACACTAAAGAAGCAATGGTTCGTTGTTCTCATTGCCTGCCTGTTGTTAGGCACGGTCGGATATTTCGGATACGACCAAAACAAAGGTAAACTACCCGGTAAGACATCGGGCGGCAAGGACGTCGTTTTCCAGTTAAACGGCACAAATGTCACAGCTGACGCATTGTATGATCAAATCTATTCGACGACGGGTGTCGCGTCGGTCTATGCCGCGTTCGAACGTTCGGTTATCCAACAGGCGTTCAGCGGAGACAAAGACACGCTGTCGGCGATCAAGCTGAAAGCGGATGAATTGGTGACCAACACGGTCGCCCAGTACAAACAATATTACACCGACACATACGAAGCCGAAATCGGGAAAGCTTTGCAAGCCAATGGTTATTCAGGCTTCAAGGATCTGAATCTCTACTTCGTCAACGCATTGAAAGTCGAAAACATGGTCAAGACCTATCTCGATGCCAACATGGATAAATATTTCGCAGCCTTCCAGAAAGGCGTCAACCCGCGTATCGTCAATTATGTCGTCATCGCGATGGATGATTCCAGCAAGCCGACCGAAGATGAAACCAAACGTCTGAAAGCCGCGCAAGCTGCTTGGGCGACCGGAACCTATACGTTCGAAGCTTTCGCCAAGAAGTTCTCGGAAGACAGTGCCGCCTCCACGGGCGGTTATCTGGGATACTTCGACATCAACTCTTCGTCGTCCAACGGCGGAAGTTACGATGACGCATTCTCTGCCGCCGCTCTGAAACTGGCGAACGGAGCCGTCAGCGGATGGGTTAAATCAAAATCGGGATGGCATATCATCACCGTCAAGACGGATCTCGCTTCCTTGAAAGCCGAAGACGCGTTCTACAATGCCGTCGCGAATTTCGATATCGAAAAGACGCATATCCGTTCCAACGTGATCTGGGCCGCCGCTGAAAAGCTCGGCGTAAAATTCGCCGATGCGGCGCTTGAGACTTCATTGAAGAAATACATGCATCTGGATGCAGCGAAATAGGAGGAACGCAACATGAAAAAACTATTTACGATTCTTGCGGTCGTCTTCCTGATGACGGCTTGCACAGACGCTCGTGTCAAAGTATCCGGTTCCTCGGCCACGCTGATCACGGTCGGATCCGACAAGATCACCAAAGGCGGATTATTCTCGACGTTCATGAGCCGTTACCCGAGTGAAACCGTGCTCAAGATGGCGACCCGCATCATTCTCGACAAGGAAATCCCGGTCACCGACGCAGCCGTCAAGGCAAGCGCGGACGGAGCCTTGGCAGCGATGAAGAAAACCTGGGGGGCTGATTTCGCGACCTTCCTGACAACCTACGGATTCGCTTCCGAAAAAGACTATTACGATAACGAACTGATGGTCAAAGCGCAGACCGATGCGCTTACCAACAAATACATCACCACGAACTTCGATTCGTTGGTCGCCACCTACCTGCCCCGCAAAGTACGCGTCATCCAATCCGCGACCAGCGAAGCGGCCATCAAAGCGATCGCCGAGATCAAAGCCGGTGCCAACTTCGAAGCGGTTGCGGTCAAGTATTCCTCGGCTTCCTATAAAGGCAAGGAACAACTCGTCACCACCCAGTCCACCTTATTCGCCACCGCATTGAGTTTCGCGACGACGCGTACGGTTCCCGGACTGACAGCATCCCCGATCGAAGATACCACCAACAAAGTCTGGTATGTCGTCCAGTTGACCCAAGCCGATCCGACCAAGTTCAAAGACGAAATCATCACGACCCTGAAGAACGATACGAAGTTCCAGGAAATCGCGATGGTCAGTTACTTCAAAGCCGGCAACTTCAAGATTTATGACAAGACGGTCTATGATGAATTCAAGACCAGCTACGCAGCTTACCTGAATCAATAAGTGAAGAAGAGACCGTGGCGACACGGTCTTTTTTCTGCTATGATGGACACGAGGTGATAACCATGTGCATATTCTGTAAAATCATAAATAAAGAGATTCCTTCCGCCATCCTCTATGAGGACAAGGATACATTGGCGATCCTGGACATCAGCCAGGTGACCTTGGGGCATACCCTGATTCTTCCCAAGCAGCATTTCGACGACTTCCGCAGTGCGCCCGACGAAGTGCTGGCCCGATGCATGAGTGTCGTCAAACTGATCGCAGGGAAACTGGAAATTGCTTTCCAGCCGGCGGGATTCAATCTGATTTCCAACTGCGGCGAAGCAGCCGGACAGAGTGTGGACCATCTGCACTTCCATCTGATCCCCCGCTATGACGGCAACGACGGATTGACGCTGGTCTTCAAGGCTTCGCAGAATCCGAACCTGAACGAAATCATCAAAGCCATAAACGAAAAAAAATAACACGCGTGTTATTTTTTTTCAGGATAGGATGGTTTATAGAAGGCACGGTTCTCCAGGGAGAATACGCGCTGTGTGAACTGGCCGGGTTCGACCGGTTCCAATGCTTTGGCGAACATGTTCATGCGGGCATCGATGTTGTCGACGAAATTCAGGATTTCGGCTTCCATGATCATCGGCAGGATCGGCGATCCGAATTCGTACTCCCCGTGATGGGATAAGATCAGATGACGCATCAAGGTGACTTGTTCGCTGGTTTCGACGTTGAGTTTCTTTGCGATTTCGACGACCAGACTCTGCATGATCGAGATATGTCCGACTAGCTTCCCTTCCAAGGTGTACTCGGTGAGGATCGGTCCGGAGAGTTCGATGATCTTGCCTAGGTCGTGCAGCAGGACGCCGCTGAGCAGCAGATCGCGGTTCAGTTGCGGATAGAGGTTGCATAGGCTTTCGGCGATATCCAGCATCCCGATCATATGCGTCGCGAGTCCTCCCACGAAATCGTGGTGGTTGCGGGCGGCTGCCGGGTAAGTGAAGATCTTTTCGCCGAAGTATTCGACCGTGGCGACGCATACTTTCTTGATGACTTCGTCTTGCATCGATTCGACGCAGCCGTAGATACGCTGTTTCATGTAGTCAAGCGAAAGGTCGCTGCCGCTCACGAAGTCGGAGGGATCATACTCGCCTTCCGCCAACATGCTGACCGAGAAGACGCGCAGCTGCAGGGCATTGCGGTACTTCAGCACTTCGCCGGTGATATTCACGACTTTGCCTAAGACGATCGCGGCGACCTGGTCTTCTTTGGCATCCCAGACTTTCGCTTCGATTGTGCCGGTCTGATCCTGCAGGGTGAGCGAAATATACGGTGCTCCCGAGGTCGTGATACCTTTGGTCATGCCGGTGATCAACATCGGCATGTTGATCTTATCCCCTTCATTTAACGTGTTAATGTTTTGTTTATTCATCTTTCCACTCCATTTCATTCAACACAAGATAGATGTCTTCCGATTCGTAACCTTGGGAAGACAAGTACCTGAAGATTTGATTGCGCAGTTTGCTGCCCGAACTCTTCGTTTCGTAGCGTTTGCGGACCTTCTGCGCGGTTTTCTGTAGGCGTTCGAGTTCCTGCCGCTCGTCGTCGGCAAAGTTAAGACGTGCCATGACGATCTCACAGACGGAGGAATCGAATCCCTGTGCATGCATCTTCTGACGCAGCAATTGTTTCTTCAGACGCAATGATTTATCCTTGATCGTCGGCATGGTCTTTTCAGCCCAGCGCAACGCCAGGTTGACTTCGTCGTCGCTGACGTCTTCGTTGAGCGCTTTTTCGATCAGTTCGAAGGGGATCCCCTTCAGCATCATGGATCGTACGATCTTTTTCCGTCCCTGCAACAGGCTGCGCAGGTTCATGACGGCCGAGTTGACATAGCGCACATCGTCGACATACCCGCGTTGTTCTAAAATCTCGATCAGTTCGTTGACCTGTTTGATCGGCAGCTCGGATTCCTGCGTCAGGAAATCATACATCTCTTTGCGCGTCCTGTCACGCAATGTCAACTTGCGTATGCAGGCTTGATAGGCTTTGACGACTTTCTCATCCAACATCAATTCCTGAAGTGTTTCTTCGCTGATCACTTTATCGCGCCGGAGTCCTTTCTTGAGGAAGGTTTCGATACTGACGAACACTTTGATATTCTCGTTTTTGCCGGTGAAGATACATTCGACGGCATCGTTTTTCGCATGGATGTTGATTAGGCTGTAGGAATTGTGATAATGCGATACCGCGGCATAATAGACCTTGATGACCGATTGGTAAAAGACGCGCGAATCATATTCAAGGACATGCTGTTTCGCGTTCTCGCGGATATGCTGCTTGGTTTCGGGTGACAATTCCATATAGGCCTCGACCTTGCTTGCGAATTCAGTCGGCGATGTGAAATAGTAACCCGTCTCGCCTTCGATCACCAAGCCGTTGAGGACTTCATCCGGGCGGGCGAAGACCGGCAATTCGGAAGCCAATGCTTCGATGAAGGTCATCCCCTGCGTTTCGGTCAGGGATGCCGAAGCAAAGGCATCGGCTGCATGATAATGGATCGGCACTTCGACGGGAGGCTTCTTTCCGGTGAAGATGACCCGGTCACTCAGTTTCAGCCGATCGACGAATTCCCGCAGGTGCTCTTCTTCCGGTCCGGATCCGACGATCATCAATTTGGCGGAATGCTTCGCATCGATCTTCGCGAAGCCTTCGATCACCAGATCGATGCTTTTTTCTTTAGCGATGCGTCCCACATACAGGACCAACAACTCTTCCGGCAGGACGCCGTAGTGTTCACGCAGCAAGGCGGATTTGGCGATCGAGTTTTCGTCACGGTCGAACTTCGCGAGATCCAAGCCGGTCGGAATGACGTAGATATCTTTCTTGATACCGTAGCGAACCAGCATCTCCTTGGTTTTATGCGAAGGGACGATCAATTCGGTGCAGGCGTCGCCATAGAGTTTGCTTAAACGGGCGACGGATTTGCGGGCGAACTTCTCGAAGGATTTCAGATTGAAGATATTGACATAATGGGTATAGTCTTCCAAGGTCGTATGATAGGTCGTGACCAAGGGAAGCTTCAATAAGCGGGCCACGATGCGGGCGAAGATCCCGATGCCGTATTCGGTATGCGCATGGATGATATCCAGCTGCATATCCCGAATCGTATTGAGCGCCCAGATATGGATCGGACTGGTCAATACATACCCGTAAAGCGATTTCAGTTCGACGCCGGTCAGGCGCAGGATGTTGTTTTCAAAACTGGTATGGATCAGCGACGAGTGCGTGGTCACGATGAACACGGTGTGACCGTTGCGCTCCAATTCCTTCTGAAGCGTGACGATGGAAGAGACGACCCCGTTGATATCCGGGAGATAGGTATCCGTAAATAATGCGATTCTCATGAATAGTACCCCTTATTCCTTTTTGACCGGAAGTTTCTGGACTTTCCGGTAGATTTCTTTCAGTTGTTTCCCGATTTCCGGGATACTGCGTTCCTTCGCCGTTTCATAGCCCGCTTTGGTGAGATCAGGCAGTTTGCCTTCGACGCAGCCGCGGATCAGTTCAACGAATTCTTCATTGGTCTTCCCTTTATAACAATTCACTTTATCCTTCATCCAAGGGTCGTAGACGCCGATATCGCGCAGGATGGTCTTGCATCTGGATGCCAGCGCTTCCAGTACGACGATGCCTTCGGTTTCCTCATAGGACGGAAAGAAGAAGACATCCGAATCGGCGAAGGCTCCTTCGATGATCGCGCCTTTGACATAACCCGGCAGGATGACGTTGGTCGGACTGTCGATGATCGCGTCCCGCACGTTTTTGGGAATCCCGTACAGGTTGGTGTGTCCGAACCAGATGAACTTATAATCCGGCATAAGGCGTGCGACTTCCATGAAATCCATGATGCCTTTACGCTCGAAATACAGGCCGACCGACAGGACGACCTTGTCCTTTTCATTGAGACTGAAATATTTACGGAACGCTTTGATTTTCTCCTGATCAGGTAAGAAACGCTTCAAGTCGATCCCGTTGGATACCGCGGTGATCGGAAGATCGATCCCGTAGCCTTCCAGCAAGGATTTCGAATAGGGGGTCGGCGTCAGGATATAATCGGCGGTTGAATACAGCGATGTGATATAGAT
>JBAVGP010000140.1:0-1540 GCA_049684955.1 Erysipelotrichaceae bacterium | reverse complement strand
GGATGCTTTGGCACCGTGAGATGATCGTTTCCAATAATCTTTCGGGTTGTTCGCTGATCAAAATGGCATAGGTATCATGACCGGAAGGCTCTTCCAGATACTTGAGCAGACTATTCAATGCCTCAGTGGTGGCATTCTCGGCGGGATCAAGAATATAGATCTTCTTCCCGGCCGATTCAAGCGCGGTCTGCGCGAATTTCTCCTGGATTTTCAATATCTCGTCTTTTTTGATCGTACGGTCGCTGCCGTCGATATAGATCATATCGTGATAATGGCCATCGGCCACCCTCTGACACGCCTCGCACTCTTCGCAAGCCCATGGATCGGCGTTCGGACAGACCAAGGTCTGGGCGAACAGGATCGCCATGTCCTTCTGCTTGCTGCCGCGTTTCCCGCTGAATAGATACGCGTGGGAAAGATGTCCGCTGGCAAACGCTTTACTCAGGATGGCGAAGCCTATGGGTTGGCGCTTTTCGAGTTCACTTTTCCCCATGTTCGCTGATCCTCTTCAACAGGACTTCCAATGCATCATCACAGACGTTTTCGACTTCCTGATTCGCATCGATGACCGATATGCGAGCCCCGAAGCGTTTGATGACTTCTTTGTATCCTTCTACGACGCGCAGATGGAAACTGATTTCTTCCTGATCAAGCCGATCCAGGAAATGACGACCGGAGATACGATCCAACCCGACTTCCGCCGGCAGATCGAAATACAGGGTGATATCCGGGAAATGCCCTTCAATCGCAAATGCGTTGATCGATAAGACTTCTTCAAAACCGATCCCACGTCCGACCCCTTGATAAGCCAAGGAGCTGTCGACGAAACGATCGCACAAGACCAATTTGCCCTCATGCAAAGCAGGCAGCACTTTCTCGATCAAATGCTGCCGCCGTGACGCGGCATATAACAAGGCTTCGGTCTTCACATCCATCGCGGTATTCTTGGGATCCAATATGACATGCCGGATCTGTTCCGAAATCTCGATCCCGCCTGGTTCGCGTGTGTAGACCACGTCGAATCCGCGCTCGCTCAGCGCTTTTAACAGATATTGACTGACGGTGGTTTTACCGCTCCCGTCAGGTCCTTCCAAAGTGATAAATAATCCGTTTCGCATAACTTAACCTCACTCGCACATTATAGCACGCAAGCCCCGCTTCAACAATTCTCCACAGACACAAATCGAGAATGCTTCTCAAATAGAAGAATACTCACAAATCCACAAAAAAAGACATCTTTTTGGGATGTCTTTGGAAAATATACTATTTCGGACGGGCAGGATCGATGACTTCACTGACATTGAAGAAGTTCGCGTTGAGATAGGTCGCATTCGTCTTGAAACTATCACCTGTGATCCCGATGCGCGACACGATCAGTATGCCGTTGTTCATTACGGCCGTCGTTGTATTGTCTGAAGTGAAGAAGACATTGTATCCGAGGTTCTTGATCGCCAGCAGATTCGGTGCACTCAGCATGTTCCCGTATGGGCTTATGAATAACTGTGTGCTGCCGAGGATCGGTTTGATGCGGGTATTCCAG
>JBAVGP010000139.1:0-5746 GCA_049684955.1 Erysipelotrichaceae bacterium | reverse complement strand
AGGATCGCATCTTCTTTTTCCTTCAGTAACGGTGTGATGTATCTTTCCGCGTTCGCAAGCGTCTGTTTACGGACATAATTGAACTCTTCCTTCATCAATCCGTAATTCCCTTTCGAGATTTCGATATAGTAGCCGAAGACACGGTTATATCCGACCTTCAGGTTCTTGATGCCGGTGCGTTCTTTTTCCTGGTTCTCGAATTCAAGCAGCCATTGTTTCCCGGAGTGTTGGATCGTACGCAGTTCATCGAGTTCGGCATCGAATCCTTCACGGATCACATTCCCGTCTTTCAGAAAAGCGGGCGGATTCTCGCTCAACGCGGTTTCCAGCGTCGATAAAAGATCGGGGCAACTGTCGATCGAAGTCAGTTCGTTATAAATGGTATGCGCCTTGAGTGCTTCCTTTAGGGAAGGTACGGCAGACAAAGTCTTTCTCAACTTCAACAGGTCATGCGGATTCGCACTGCCGAACGCACTCTTGGCGATCAATCGTTCCAAGTCGTAGCAGCCCTTCAGGATACTCGCCAAAGTTTCACGTAAAAGCAGGTCTTTTACAAGTACGGAAATCCGATCTTGCCGAGTTGTGATCCGCGTTAAATCATTGAGCGGCTGTTCGATCCAGCTGCGCAATAAGCGCGAACCCATCGACGTATGACAACTGTCCAAAAAGCGGAACAATGTTTCGCTCTTCGAATTGGAACGCAGGGCCTGGACCAACTCTAGGTTCTGCAACGTGCTGTAATCCATCTCAAGGATCGTTTTGCGGTTATCATCCTGGACCGGTTTGAGATGCAAAAGCGAACGGCGTTGGGTGGATTCCAGATAACGCAACAGTCGTCCGTAGGTCGAACGCTTGATCGGGTCTTCGATGCTTCCGAGGCGCTCGATGTCCTCATCACGCAGGCTATCGTCGTCGCAGAACGAGATCATCGCATAGCCGAAATCACGCAGCCTTAACAGGGTATTTCCCGGGAAATCAGCCGGCAGCACCAATTCGCGGATATTGTTTTTCAGGATATGCTGACGCAAAAGTGAGAAACGCGCTTCGAAGGCCAAGATTTTTGTCTCGCCGCCCGCGACTTCACAGTGGATAAGAAACATCTGTCCCGCATACACGCTCAAGGACGCGATGCGGACGCTGGCTTTGTCATCGGTCACTTCATCCAAAATGGTACCCGGGGTGACGACTTTCACGACGTCGCGGCGGACCAATCCGATCGCCGTGGATGGATCTTCCATCTGTTCGACGATCGCGACCTTATGGCCGTTGTCGACCAAGCGCTGTATATAGGAACTGACCGCATGATAAGGTACGCCGCACATCGGGGCGCGGCCGCTCTCACCGGCGGCTCTTCCGGTCAAAACGAGATCAAGTTCGAGCGAAGCGATTTTCGCGTCTTCGAAGAACAGTTCATAGAAATCCCCCAAGCGGAACATGACCAAGGCGTCTTGGTACTTTTCCTTCACTTCGGAGTATTGTTGCATCATGGGAGTTAATTTTTCCATTCGACACCTCTGGCTTTCATTATACCAAAATCCTGCCCTGCGCAGAAAAACAAAGTGCTTCAGGCACTTTGTGTTGGGATCAGTTTTTGAAGTTTCACCACTTCATGCCGCAGCATATAACTAGGTGCGCCGTAGGAGAGCGAATATCCGGCACGGGTTTCCACGATTCGGCTGACATCGTGATGATGGATCTTCGAGAAGTCGACGACCGACCGGTCAAAGACCTGCACCGTCAGTTTCGTGGGCGAAGCGTGAATCATGCGGATGTTGTCGACCCCGCCGACACTGGCTAGAAATGCACTCAAGCGATGTTGAAGTTCGTTCACGTCGATCAGATTGACCGCGCCTTTACGGAAGTAATACGTCGTGGCTGCCAGATAAAGCAAACCAGTGATCAAGCCGACGATGATGATGATCATCAACGGTTTGAATAAATCAGGATTACGCCAATAGACGATCATATCGATGATCGAGCCGGGCGTCGCAGTCAGCACATTCCCGCTGAAGGTATAGCCGAGATAGACATTCATCGCGGTGAACAAGGCGAACAAAGCGCCGGTCATCAAAAGATGGAAGATGAACAATAAGGGAGCGCAGACCAGCAGGAAGATCTCCAGCGGCAACAGTGTCCCGGATAGGATCGAAATCAGTCCGGCGAGGATGAAGAACAAACGATAACGATGACGCTCCATCCGGTCGGTATAGACGCCGTAGATACCCGCCAACATGAACGGGACGGCGAAGATGTTCAAAACGAAATATGGAGTGATCAGACGTCCGGCACCCAATCCGAAGACGGAAATCGATGTCTGCGCGACCCATACATTGATATCACCCAAGAATGTCTGCCCGAACGCGTTGATCCAGGTTCCGCCTAGGGAAGTGAACCAGAAGAGTCCGCGTAAGAGTCCGCTCATATTCAGCACGGCATATAAACGATCAAGCACGCCGTATCCGAAGAGATTGATCGGATTATTGAGATCCTCAGAGAGGAATGTGAACATCGAGATGCTGCCTTTGATAAAATAGGGCCAGATGAGAGCGATCGCGATCCCCGCCAACAAGCTGAAGAAGATCGTATTGATCGCCGCCTGGATGTTCCGGTCGACAAAACCCAGAGCACCATAGGTGAAGCGGTTGCGTGAACTGTGGTAAGCGAAGCGGGTGATCGTCAACACGATGATCAATCCCACTATCCCGGTCTGCAGCGGGACGAGTACCCCGTTGAAGGTCGGATTCATCAAGGTAGACGCATTGACCGAAATGCCCAGGACCGCATAATAGGCTTCGGCGGGCAGATTGGTCGGGACGAAGAACAACATCGCCACGTGAAACATGACATAACCGAGAATCCCCGTAAAGACGACGACCGAATCATCATAACGTTTCGCCAGGGCCTTGATCAAAATCAACAATGGGAAATTCAGGATGATGAAACCGCCGAAATAGCGGAAAAGCTCCGCCATCAGGATGACAAGTTTATTATCGATCAGAAAGATCGTGTTGAAATTCGGATTCAGGATGACGCCGCTCAGACCCATCAATACCATCGCGACGAAAAGAACTTGCAGCGGGAATTGAAGGATTTCAATGAACGTATACCATCTTCTCATGTCATCACCTCGTACAATATGATACCATTACTGGGGATGTACTTCAATGTTGATTGAAGGATGGCCCCAATTGAGGAGTAACGCCGTGTCAAAATCCTTATTGACGCATGAAAAAAAGAAATTCTATGTCGATCGCACGTTGGTGGTCATTTTAGCTTTGATGACGATCGCCAGCATGCTATCGATTTTCGGATCCCTGCCGCTTCTTCCGCAATGGAAAAACGGTGTCGATCTGTTGGTGAAGCAGGGATTGTGGTATATCATCGGGTATTCGTTTCTGATCTTCATGATCTTCTTCGGGATCGACCGCCTTTTCACGGGGATACGCGTCTTCTATTGGATCCTGCTGGGCTTGTTGGTCCTGTTGTTATTGGATAAAGTCGTTAATCTTCCCTTCATCAGTCCGGTCAACGGAACACGCGCCTGGTTCAACTTCCCAGGTATCGGATCCATCCAGCCCAGTGAGTTCATGAAGATCGTATTGGTCATCATGACCGCGAATGTCGTCCACGAACACAATCAATCGAAGACGGAAATGAGTTTCGCGAGCGATATCAGCTTATTCCTGCAGATCGCGAAATTCGCCTTGCTGCCGTTATTGTTGATCATCCTTGAACCGGACACAGGAATTCCGGTCATCATCATCATCGGCATCTTATCGATGTTGGCGGTCGGCGGGATACGACGAGAGTGGGTATGGCTCGGCGCAGTCGCCATCATCGCCGGAATGAGTGCCTTGGTCGTCTTGTTTTACACGAACATGGATCTGCTGTCCAGTCTGTTGGGCGGCGGTTATAAATTGAATCGTTTCTATGGTTGGCTCCAGACGGAGAAATACATCAGTTCCTGGGGGTCGCAACTTTACCAAGGCATGCTGGCGGTCGGATCGGGCGGTTGGTTCGGTCATGGTCTGGCAAGCAAACTCGTGACGATCTTGGAACCTCAGAACGATTTCATCTTTGCGGTCATCGGTCAGGATTTCGGATTCTTCGGCACAAGCGCCGTCTTGGTATTGAGTCTGCTGCTTGATTTACGCCTCGCCGTCATCGCGATGCAGTATCCCGAACCTCGTGAACGTTATATGGTCGCGGGAATATTGGGCATGCTGCTCTTCCAACAGATTCAGAATATGGGCATGATCGTCGGCATGCTGCCCATCACCGGCATCACCTTACCCTTGATTTCCGCCGGCGGATCGTCACTCTTGTCCTTCATGCTGCCTTTAGCCATCATTTTCCATATGAGCAGCGAAAATAAAAACCGAAGAATCCATTAGAATAGACTCTTCAGTCGTTGTCCAAAAGCTATTTTCTTGTAATGGGCCAAGCGTATCGATTTATGACAGGCTTTGCATTCGATCGCTTTCACCCCTTCCAGTTTCGTATAGAGATGGTCGTAACATAGGATCGCTTTCTCGAAATCATCACTCTCTAAGCGGATCACTCCGTCTTTTTTGATGATCAGAGGCGATCCAAGCGAACGATAGGCCTGATGATGGATGCCGGTGATCTCCGTCAATTGCAGGTAATCCAATCCTTCCTGCAGGATCGCACCGCCCAACGAGCGGTTATACGCCGTGCTGCCTGCCTGCGAACTGACGCACATCCCGGTACCGCGGAAGGTTTCGAAGAACTCCCCGTCGATCAAGACATTGATGAGCTGAGTCTGTTTCACATTCTCCACCCGCATCTCGTTGACCGCGAAATAATCATTCAGTTTCGTTCCGTTGAAGGTGCTGATCTTCAAGAGCTGGATCTTTTGGATCTGAGCTTCTTTTGTGCTGAGGTCGTTATAGAACTCTTCCAGATCCTCTTTGGAGTAATCGGTGAAAAAGCCCAACGTCCCTGTATGGACGCCGACGAACGCGACTTGGTTCAACTTTTCCACATGCCGATGGATCGCGCGCAGGAAAGTACCGTCGCCTCCGACCGATATGACGAGTTCCGGATCAAGTGAGTCATAGATGAAATCAAGCCCGATCAAACGTTCCTTGATTTGTTCTTTAAGTTGGTCTGAGAATTCGTCTCCGCGTGTTTCTAAGGTGAATCGTCTCATTGTGTTTCTTCCTTTTATTCTGTTCCTATTGTATCATGAAGCAGAAAGGATTGGTATGATGCGGACAAATACGGAAATCGAATACAAGACACTGGTCAATGAAGAGCAATTCAGGCATTTGCTTGCGCGTTTTTCCATCGACCGGACGATCACGCAGACGAATACCTATTTCGACACACCGGATCGCAAATTAAAAGCGATGAAAATCGCTTGTCGTATCCGTGTCAGTGATGCTTTTATCGAAGCGACGCTCAAAGAGAGCAGTCCGATCGGTATTCTTGAATATAATCATAAGCTGGAATCGTTTGATCCGGGAGTCTTCAAAACACAAGAGTTCAAACCGTTGTTTGAGCGTTTCAAGGTGGATGAACCATTGGTCGAGATCGGTAAAGCAACAACCTTACGCCAGATCGTCGACGAACCCGGCGGCGAGCTCTGCTTCGATACGACGACTTTTACGGATTTTACGGATTATGAGCTGGAATATGAAGTGATCGGTGATCCGGAAGAAGGGTTGCGGCGCTTCATGGAGATCCTCGCACTGGAGAATATCCCCTATACGCCATCCAGAAG
>JBAVGP010000138.1:0-2072 GCA_049684955.1 Erysipelotrichaceae bacterium | reverse complement strand
CCTACACGATGGTCGGCGATACGGTCGACTACCTGCAATGGAAGATCAACCGCCGTACCGAAGGCTTATCCTTCTCGCTGCACACCTTCACGACGAAGATGCAGACCGCCCTCGGTACCTTGTGGATCAGCGTCGTCCTGACCTATGTCGGCTATGTCGACAATGTCAAACAGTCGGCGGAAGCGCTGACCGGCATCTTTACCCTGATCTCGATCTTCCCGGCGATCGCCGCCGTTATGAGTATCATCCCGATGTTCTGGTACGATCTCACCGAGAAGAAACACGAACAGATGTTGATCGAAATCGAATCCAGATAATCACGACCCGTTGAAAAACGGGTTTTTCTTCGAAAAAAAAGTCTCGTTTCAGAGACTTTCTTCGATGATTGCTTCAACTTCAGGTTTGACCGGGGCTTCCCAGACAGGCAGGATTTCCCCGTCTTTCTTCCCAAAGAATCCATAGAACATTTCTTCCTCATACAAATCCAGACCGCTGTGTTTGCGGCTGTCGAAGCGGATCGTCCCGCTTTGATCGAGGACGACCATGACGATCGTACCGATCAGTTTGATCGTATCCAGGTTCTTGTGGGAACGCGTCCAGGCGATCTTGCCTTCTTCGAGCACAAGCCGGGTGGCATCGTAAGGAATCAGCGATAAGGGCAGGTATTCATGCAGACCCTGCACGACCTTGTCGGTTTCATGGCGCAGTTCTTCGCCATCATCGCGCCAATCCGAAGGCAGATCGATCGCGGGCAGCGCCAGATGCGAGTCGACGACATGGTAGACCGGTCCGCACAACATCGTGTTGGGGGCTTCTTTGCGGAAGGTCGGACGCAGGAACCATTCCAACTGGTTGAGGTTCTCACCCGGATGGAATTTGTTGAGGATGCAGTCGGTATGCGGCGAATGCCACCAGGTGACGGACGGGACCGAATCGACGGACTGCATCGCGATGCGCTGCAGCTTGATGTTATGTCTTGATGACTGGTTTTCGACCAGATACGAACGCTTGTTTAAGCGGATGATGCCTTGGGAATCGGCGACTTCATTCAGCAGGACGGTCTTCCCTTTACCGGCGAACAGGCCGATGGTCGCTTTTTCGATGGGAAGCACGATCGGCAGATCGCGGTATTCCAATGCGGAAACGCCTTGATCCTGGGCCATATCCAACAAGAAAGGTAAGAGATCATTTTTACATAAGGCGCTTGCGGAGATCGTCTTCCCGTTGTCATCCAACAGGACGAAACGTTGGATCGAACGATATTGTATATACAGATAGCGGACTTTCCCGTTGGCGGAGAAACCGTTGAACCAGGCATCGGTGTCGAGCAGGTAACGAGCTTTGAAATCCTGGACGACGGTCTGGAAATGGCGCGCATAGACCACGAAGTCGTT
Source organism: Erysipelotrichaceae bacterium (assembly GCA_049684955.1). Classification (GTDB taxonomy): domain Bacteria; phylum Bacillota_I; class Bacilli_A; order Erysipelotrichales; family Erysipelotrichaceae; genus GWE2-51-13. The sequence continues at coordinate 678 of JBAVGP010000138.1, read as the reverse complement.
TGCGGATGCCAAGACGCCCGCATAGGCCAGGGCGTTGAAGTAGACGCACTGTTTACCGGCACGCAGGTTGGATTTCCCTTCGATCGGTTGATCGCTCAGAAACGTGTGTTTGAAGCCGTGGGGCTTGACGATCAATTCATCGAAAAGCTGCGCGTAGATCTTGCCCGAAACTTGTTCCAAGACCAGTTCAAGCAAACTCAGGTCGACCGGATTCAGTTTCGCGCTGCGCGGACTCTGACGATAGGAACGCGACCCTTTGACCAGATACTTCAGATAATTCGAGTCAGGACGCGAAGTCGCGAATCCGTAATCGAACTTATTGGGCAAATCGGAGGACTGCGTCAGCAGATCCCTGATTTTCAATGTTTTTTGAGATTTGTCGTTGAAACTGAGAAACGTCAGCGTATCGCCTAACGTCGCATCCAGGTTCAGCAGACCTTGGTCGGCCAATTGCAACGCGATATCGAAGGCATACCAGGCGGATGCCCATAATGCGGCGTCCAAACGGTCGTTTTCTTCCTGCACCCCGTCTTGTGTGAGGGCGAGTGAATATGCGCTGGGAGCCTCGGTATAATCTGCCGACGCGAATGAAAACGAAGTCACGTTTTCAGCGCGCAATGGTTCAAGTGGGATGTTCTGGATCGATTTCATAAGGATTCTCCTTGCACGGTGTATATT
>JBAVGP010000137.1:0-24338 GCA_049684955.1 Erysipelotrichaceae bacterium | reverse complement strand
GATTCATTATGAAATACATGGATCAGACCGAAGATCTGCGGATGATCATGTTTGCCTATCTGTGGTACAAGCAGACCAGTGCGGTCCAACCCAGCTCAATCGTATCGTAAAAGAGAACCCTGATCATAATCAGAGTTCTCTTTTTTAGGCTGTTCTTCCGTCCTTCTGAATGATGTGAATACTGATCTTCAGATCCTTTTGGGAAGTCAGAACGGCTTCCCTGACCGCTGTCTCCAGAGCGCGGCAACAAGGTACGTCCATGCGCAATATGCTGACTTCGTTGATTTCGTTCGCTTTGAGGATCGAAGCCAGACGTCCGACGAGATTGAATTTGTCGAACTTCGGGCAGCCGATCAACACCGCTTTTCCGTCGGAAAGCGTTGTATAATGACGAGGTGACGCGAAGGCGGTGCAATCCGCCGCGATCAGCAGATGCGCGTTTGCGTAGGCGTTCGATGTCAGCGGGGAAAGCTGGATCTGCAAGGGCCAATTCTTCGCATCGGGATTGTCCTGAGCCTCTTGGTGCGGATCTGTGAATGCCGGGACATCCAGCATTTTCAGGGTCAGCGCGCCGACCGGACAGGCAGGCAGACAGGCACCCAATCCGTCGCAATAGTCTTCGCGCAGGACGTGCGCTTTCTTGTCGATCAGTCCGATCGCTCCTTCGGCGCAGTTCGTCACGCAAAGACCGCAACCATTGCATAATTCCTTATCGATTTGAATCATCTGACGTATCATATTGTTTTCCTCGCTTACCGTCGTATTCTACCACATGTGTCTTAAGAAATGAACCTAAGCATTCGTGCCAAAACTGTTCCGTGAAGTCTTTCACGAGAGCTTAGTTTTGTCACTAGCCCTACCATGACAAGTGTGTTTTTCAATCGATTGTAAGCGGTTAACCGCGAATCTATACTGAAGGCAGGAAGTAAAATATTTCCGAATTTTAAAACCAAAGGGAGGTTTAAAATGAGAGAAAAGATTCAACGTTTTGGCCGGTTCCTCAGCGGAATGGTCATGCCCAACATCTCGGCCTTCATCGCATGGGGTCTGATCACGGCATTCTTCATCGGTACCGGCTGGCTGCCTAACGCGACGTTCGTCAAGCTTGTCGATCCGATGATCTTCTACCTGTTACCGTTGTTGATCGGTTATACCGGCGGTAGACTGGTCCATGGAGTTCGCGGGGGAGTCATCGGTGCGGTCGCCGTCATCGGTCTGATCGTCGGTGTCGCCAAACCGCAGTTCCTGGCCGCGATGGTCATGGGTCCGTTATCCGCATTCTTATTGAAGAAAATCGATGAAGCGCTTGAAGGACATGTTCCTGCCGGTTTCGAAATGTTGGTCAACAACTATACCGCCGGGATCCTGGGAGCCATCTTGTCGATGTTGTGCTTAGTCGGTATCGGTCCGTTGTTCGGTGCTTTCTCCGATGCGATGGGTTCCGCCGTACAAGCCGTCATCAACCAAGGCTTACTGCCATTAGCTTCATTAATCATCGAACCTGCTAAGATCCTCTTCTTGAACAACGCGATCAACCATGGCGTCCTCGGACCTCTGGGCGTCGCCGAAGCGGCTACGAAGGGTCAATCCATCTTCTTCCTGCTTGAAACCAATCCGGGTCCTGGGCTGGGCGTTCTGCTCTCCTGCTGGTTCTTCGGTAAAGGCTTAGTCAAAGAATCCGCTCCGGGAGCCATCATCATCCACTTCTTCGGTGGTATCCATGAAATCTACTTCCCGTACGTCCTTATGAATCCTCTACTGCTTCTGTCGGTCATCGCCGGCGGTATGACCGGGGTCTTGACCTTTGTCCTGCTGGGTGCCGGGCTTGTCGCCGCACCGTCTCCGGGGTCCATCTTCGCATTATCCGCAATGGCTCCTAAAGGCGGCTTATTCCAAGTTTGGGCCGGTGTCATCACGGCTGCCGTCGTTTCGTTCCTGATTTCCGCCGTCATCATGAAAGCCAAAGGTTTGAATGGCGATCTGGATGCCGCGAAGACCCAAGTCAAAGATATGAAGGGTAGCTTACGTCAAGTTTCAATCAAGAAGATCGTATTCGCATGCGACGCCGGAATGGGATCCTCCGCAATGGGTGCCTCGACGCTGCGCAAGAAAATCAAAGCTGCCGGTCTGGACATCGAAGTCACGCATTCCGCGATCGAAGACATTCCTGCCGATGCCGGTCTGATCGTCACCCACGAATCATTGGGAGCCCGTACCCGCCAGGATCATCCGAACATCGAAGTCGTCACAATCACGAATTTCGTCGGAGCCCCGGAATACGATACCTTGGTTCAACGCTTAGTCAAATAATCCAAAAGGGGCAGCAATGCCCCTTTCTTAAATTTTGGCACTATCATCAAAAACGCACATTTAATCATGTCACTATTAACCTTCTTCCAACAATGGCTATAATGAGAGTGAAGGAGGTGCGATATGACCCAACGACTATCCATTCTCAGCCCACGCTTGATCCAGTGTCTGAGTATTCTTGCGGATCATCCCGATTTCGTGACGGTCGCCAAGCTTGCGGAAACCTGCAAGACGAGCAAGCGCACCTTATTCCGCGAAATGAAAGACATCAACGAATTGATCCGACCTTACCATGTAGCCCTGCAATCCAAGACCGGATTTGGGGTGAAGATGGAAGGCGGCGCGGATGAGAAACAACATTTCAAAAGCCTCCTGCTTCAGGCCGGAGCACAATGCAGTCTGATTTTGAAAGAAGAACGGCAGGCGTACCTGATGACCGAACTTCTGCGTAATAAAAGTTTACAGAAACTTGTCGTCTACAGCCATAAATTCGATGTATCGGAAGCGACCATCAGTAACGATGTGAAAGCGATTGAACCGATCTTGACATCGTACGGACTGCAGTTCGTCCGGCATCCGGGCAGCCAGATGACCTTGATCGGCGACGAAGGGGACTTCCGTAAAGCCATCACCGACTACTTCCACAAGCATATCGATGAAGAATCGCTGCGTCGCATGTTGGAGACGGAAGATCGTCCGTGGATGGTCGAAGACTACTTCCGCAACCAAGGACCTGACAGTATCCTGCAGCTGGTCAACAAAGAGATTTTATGGAATGTCATCAAAGTGTTGAAGAAAAATGATTCGATCTGGATCCATCGTTTGGCCCAGAGTTCCTATATCGGGTTGATCCTGCATATCACGATCGCGTTGGAACGCATGAAAAACAACGACGAGATCAAAATGAATCCCGTCCTGCTGCGTCAGATCCAAGAAGATCCCTATTACCAGCAAGCCACGCATCTCGCATCTTTCTTCGAAGCGGAATTCAACCGTGTTTTCCCGCAAGAAGAAATCGCCTATATAACCCTTCATCTGAAAGGTGCGCGTCTGTTGCATGTGGATGCATCCGTAGAAGATACCGGGGATGAAGAACTGATCAGCGCTTATGAAGTGACGCGTTTGGTCTATCGTCTGGTCGAAGCGTTCGAACTCATCGCCGACCTGCATATCAAACAAGATGAATTGTTGATCGCCGGCTTGACGACGCATCTGCGGCCGGCACTGATCCGCATCAAATTCAATATGGAGATACGTAATCCCTTACTGAAGCAAATCCAGTCGCAATACGCCCAAGTCTATAAGATGACTTTTGAAGCCGTCGCACAGGTAAGCAAAGAATATGGATTGAATATCAACCAGGACGAAATCGGATTCCTCGCGATCCATTTCGGAGCCGCGCTGGAACGCCGTAATCACAAGGAATTGCGCCGGACGGTCCGATTAGCGGTCATCTGCGCATCCGGTATCGGAATTTCAAGTCTGCTTGCCTCAAAAATCAAACGTATCTTCCAGGACGATGTCAAGGTCGAACCGCGCTCGCAAGTCGACGTGCTCACCATGACGCCTGCGAATTACGACTTGTTGGTGACGACCATGCCGATCGAACTGAGCACGCTGCCGGTTCTGATGGTCAATCCCTTGCTGAGTGAGAAAGATGTCGAAGCGCTGCGTTTCGAAATCGGGAAATTATCGCATTCCAGCCTGATGTTCTCCCAAGCCCAGAAACATGCGAAGCTGACCTCGATCCTCGATCAGATGGAATGCATCGCTGGCAATGTCAAACATTTATTGGAAAATGTCGACGCCGTCGTCCTGGATCCGACCATCCCGATGGAGAAGATCATCAGTATGATCGGTTACCGCATCGGGAAAGACAAGAAATCCGGGAAGCTGATCGTCGAAGATCTGCGTGAACGTGAAAAGATGGGATCGATCCAGTTGGATGAAGAACAGGTCATCCTGCTGCATGCCAAGACGAGCGGTGTCACAGCACCGATCTGCATGGTCTTCCGCAGCAACTCTTCCTCGTTCATAGACCCCGCGCTCAGCGGTATGAAGTGCATCGTCGTATTGCTTGTGCCGTCGCATGTCGATCCGATCATCCAGGAAATGATGAGCCGGATCAGTGCCGGACTTTTGGAAGATCCGACATTCCTCTATGCCATCCATCGGGCCGAAACGCAGGATCTGCGCGAAGCCGTCGAAAATATCCTCAAGCCAGGGTTAGACCAATGGCTTAAAGAGGTCGCGGATAAATGAAGAAGAAATATCGTCTCGTCTTTGTCTGTGATGCCGGAATGGGATCGAGCGCCTTAGGCGCCAGTCATTTGCGGCGCAAGCTGTTTGAGACCAACCTCGTCGCCGAGGTGAAAAACGCATCGGCCGACAATGAGAATATCGAAGCGGACATCATCGTATCCCATGTCAATTTCGCACATCAGCTTCAGAAGAGATATCCAAAAACCCTGATCATATCGCTCAGCGATTTCATGAACCGGGAAAACTACAACAAGGTGGTAGAAATCATGCAAAACATGGAACAGAAAAAACTCAACATCCTGCGCAAGGAGAACATCCTGGTCAATTGTCCAGTCGAAACCAGCGACGAAGCGATCCTTTCCGTCGGGAAACTCTTAGTGGACGGCGGTTATGTGATGCCGGAATATCTGCAGGGCATGCTGGACCGCGATCACTCGCTTTCGGTCTTCATGGGCAATACATTGGCCATCCCGCACGGCGAATTCGAATACAAACAATATATCAAAAACTCGGGGATCGTCATCAAAGTGTATCCCGAACCGCTTGATTGGCATGGTGAAAAAGTCCATCTTGTCTTGGGTCTGGCCGGCATCGGTGAAGACCACATCAATATCCTCGCCAATTGCGCGACCGTATTCAGCGAGATGAGCGATGTCGAACGGATCGTGAAGAATCAGAGCGTCGACGAAATCTACGATTTGCTGACCGCGGAAGAGGAATGACGTGAAACAGTCGGTACATTTCGGCGCCGGGAATATCGGGCGCGGATTCATCGGGTTATTGCTGACGAAATCAGGTTACCGGGTCACCTTTCTGGACGTCAACGACGTCGTCATCCAGGCGCTGAAGGAGCGGGGCAGCTATACCGTCGAATTGGTCGGGGAATCCACCACCAACGAAACCGTCGTCAATGTCACCGGCATCAACAGTAAGACCGAACTTGAGGCGGCTAACGACGCCTTGTACGATGCCGATCTGATCACGACCGCGGTCGGACCTTCGATCCTGCCGATCATCGCGCGTCAATTGGTCGCGACGATCGAAAAACGTGCGGCACGGAAGACCGAACGTTTCCTCAACATCATCGCCTGTGAAAACACCATCGGCGGCTCGAAACAACTTGAAAATGCGCTGAGAACTCAGTTATCTCCCGAAGCTCTCGCGCATTTGGAAAGTTGGGTCGGGTTCCCCAATGCGGCGGTCGACCGCATCGTCCCCAATCAAATCAATGAAGATCCGCTGCATGTCAAAGTCGAACCGTTCTTCGAATGGGTGGTCGACACCCGTTCCATCAAGGGTGAACTTATCATCGAAGGCGTCCATTTCACGGACAAACTCGAGGCGTTCATCGAACGCAAACTGTTCACCGTCAACACCGGGCATGCGACCTGCGCTTATGCCGCCTACCGTAAAGGCATCATGACGATACCCGAAGCGATGCAGGACAAGGAAATATCCGAGCTGGTCCGGGATGTCATCCGTGAAACCGGGACATTGATCGTGACGAAGTACGGATTCGATCCGGGCGAACAGGAAAACTACATCCAGAAAACCCTCAAACGTTTCAAGAATCCCTATATCGTCGATGAAGTCACACGCGTCGGACGTTCTCCGCTGAGGAAACTTTCCCCGCAGGACCGCTTCATCAAGCCGATGTTGGAACTGGATGAACGCGGTTTGTCCACCCGGGCATTGCGCCGTTCGGTCGCCAACTGCCTGCATTATGACTTTGAAAAGGATGACGAAGCACTCAAACTACAGACTGCGATCACTGAAAAAGGCGTCGCGCAGGCATTATCCGATGCGACAGGGTTGCCGCTGCATTCACCCTTGATCAAACAAATCATCGAGCTCTATTAAAAAACCACGGAATTTTCCGTGGTTTTTCTTATTCATGGTGACTTTGCAGTTTCTGTATCTCTTGGGCCAGGTAAGGCAGGATTTCCACCGCATCCCCGACGATGCCGAGGTTGGCGATCGAGAAGATGGCAGCTTGCGGATCCTTGTTGATGGCGATGATATATTCCGATTTATCCATCCCGGCGGTGTGCTGGACGGCACCGGAGATGCCACAGGCGATATAGAGCGTCGGACGCACGGTCTTGCCGGTCTGTCCAACTTGGACTTCCTTCGGGGCCGCCCCTTGGTCGACCGCTCCGCGTGAGGCGGCGACGACGCCTCCGACTTGCTTCGCACACTTCTCCAATAGGTCGAAATGTCCCATCATGCCGCGTCCGCCTGAGAAGATGATGTGGGCTTTCGCGATATTGACACCGTGTTCTTCCTTCAGGATACGTTCGATAAAGGTCACTTTGTCTTTATCCTTGAATTTAACGGGATGTTCGATGATCTCGCCGCTGTTCTTTTCGTCATAGAAATCCGCATCCAGCACTTTCGGCCGTATCGTCGCCATCTGCGGACGATGATTCGGACATACGATGGTCCCGAAGAGATTGCCTCCGAAAGCAGGACGCGTGATCCAGAGTTCGCTCGGATGTTCGCCGGTCGGATCGATTTCGATCTTGGTGGCATCGGCAGTCAAGCCGGTATCGATGCGGGCTGCGATACGCGGTGCCAGATCACGTCCTACCACCGTCGCGCCGATCAGCAGCGCATCCGGATGATATTTTGTCACGACATCACTCAAGGCGTCGGCATAAGGCATCGTGGAATAATGCGCCAGTTCAGGGGCGTCGCATACGATCACGCGATCCGCTCCGTGATGGAAAAGGGAAGGCGCAAGGTCGCCGATTTGATGTCCCAAGAGGACGGCGACGACTTTGAAATCAAGATCTTTGATTGAACGGGTCAGTTTCCTGGACTCGCTCAGCAATTCATAGACGACGTCATCGATCTGATGGTCGCGCTGTTCAGCAAATACGTAGATATCTTTTGTTTTCATGGGGGCTCCTAATCCAGATAGGCTTTCATGGTGGACAGAATCAATTTGGCGGCTTCCTGCGGAGGAAGATCGTTTTTCAATGCGCCGGCTTGGATCGTGCGTGTGAATGTCTTCTTGACTTGCGTCGGCGATCCTTTCAGACCGACCTGGCTGAGATCCAGCTTCAGATCGGCGAAGGTCACTTTCGTGACTGGTTTGTCATAAGCGCGCCAAGCATCGTGGACATTCATGCCGCGCGGACTGTTCATCGTATTCAGAGTACTCAGCAGGCAGGGCATTTCGACGTGCAGGACTTCGCTGTACGTTTCGTAGGCTTTTTTGACGATGAGTGATTTCCCGTCGCAAGAGCGGATTTCTTCGACATAGGTGACTTGCGGGATGTGCAGTTTCTCGGCGGTTTGCGGACCCACTTGGGCGGTGTCCCCGTCGATCGCCTGCCGTCCGGCAAGGATCAGATCATAAGGCTGTGTCTTCAGGAAGGCGGCCAAGGTTGTGGATGTCGCCCAGGTATCGGCGCCTGCGAACTTCGCGTCGCTCAGTAAGAACGCTTCGTCGACGCCTCTGCCCATGATTTCCCGCAGCATTTCTTCGGCTTGCGGCGGTCCCATCGTGACGACGCTCAAATGCGCATCGTATTTCTCTTTTAGTATCAATGCTTCCTCGACGGCTGCCATGTCGTCGGGATTGATGATGGTCGGGACGCCGGTACGGATCAAAGTGCCGGTACCTTTATCGATATTCATTTCCGTGGTGTCCGGAACTTGTTTCACCAAAAGGATGATGTTCATATCTTCTCCTAACGCAGCAGAGTGCCGGCGATAACCATACGCTGAACTTCCGATGTACCTTCATAGATTTCCGTGATCTTGGCGTCGCGCATCATGCGTTCCACCGGATAATCACGGGTATAACCATATCCTCCGAAGAGTTGGACGGCTTTCGTCGTGACTTCCATCGCGGTTTCGGAGGCGTAGAGTTTCGCCATGGCGGCTTCGGTCGAATAGGGTTTTCCGGAGTCTTTAGCGAGTGCGGCGCGATAAACCAATAGCCGCGCAGCTTCGGTCCTCGTCTGCATATCCGCCAGTACGAACTGGGTGTTCTGGAATGCGGCGATCGGTTTACCGAATTGTTTGCGTTGTTTGACATACGCGATCGATTCGTCGATCGCACCTTGGGCGATCCCCAACGCTTGGGCGGCGATGCCGATACGTCCGCCATCCAGCGTACCCATGGCGATCTTGAAGCCCATGCCTTCATTGCCTAAGAGATTCTCTTTCGGAACCCGGACATGGTTGAAAATCAGTTCGCAGGTGCTTGAGCCGCGGATGCCCATTTTCTTTTCTTTCTTGCCGACCGTGAAGCCGGGCGTGTCCTTCTCCATGATGAACGCGGAAATGCCGCGTGTGCCCTGAGATTTATCCGTCATCGCGAAGATGATATAGACGTCCGCATAACCTGCATTCGTGATGAAAATTTTCGAACCGTTGATGATGTAATCGTCTTTGTCTTTGACAGCGACGGTTTGTTGACCGGCTGCATCGGTTCCGGCATTGGGTTCGGTAAGTCCGAACGCGCCCAGCCATTCGCCGCGGTTCAATTTCGGCAGATACTTTTGCTTCTGCGCCGGCGTTCCGTATGCGAAGATCGGTGCCGCGCAAAGCGAGGTATGACCGCTCAAGATGACGCCGGTCGTCGCGCAGACCCGGCTCAGTTCTTCCACCGCTAAGATATAAGCCAAGGTATCCGCTCCGCATCCTTCATAGGATTCGGGGAAACAAATCCCCATCATCTTCACGTCGCGCATTTTGACGAGGGTTTCCGAAGGGAAGCGTTCTTCCTCGTCGATTTCCTTCGCCAGCGGTTTGACTTCCTTCAAGGCGAAATCACGATACATTTTCTGCAGTAAGCGATGCTTCTGACTTAATGTGAAATCCATAGTGCGACCTAGGCTTTCGGCGGCATGATCGTCGCGATGCCGGTGACCACCAATTCGTCGTTCTGATTACGGGCGGTCGTTTCAAGTTTGATGCGGTTGCGGTCGGCGATGATTTCGATGACGGTCACCGTCGCGGTGATGGTGTCGTTGAGATGCACCGGTTTGACGAACTTCAATTCCTGCGCCAAATAGATCGATCCGTTACCCGGCAGCTGGGTGCCTAAGATACTTGAAAACAGGGATCCGACCAACATGCCGTGGACGATCCTTCCTCCAAACATCGTCGTCTTGGCGAAAGCCTCGTCCAGATGGACGGGATTGTGATCCCCGCTGACGTCTGCGAAAGCGACTACATCTGCGTCAATGATGGTTTTGGTCGACGATGCGCTCTCGCCTAATCTCAATTCTCCGATAGTTTTTCCTTTGTTCATATAGGCTCCTTTCGTACAAATATAAAACATGAATCACTCTTCATGTTTTACGTTACTGCTATGTGAAGTATTTGTCAATGGTTGTGGATGAATATCACAAATTATTTCATCAGACGGTAGGTGTCACGGGCGATGACCAATTCTTCGTTGGTCGGTATGACCCAGACTTGGATTTTCGAACTCGTTGTGGAGATCATCGCTTCTTTGTGGCGGATATGATTCGCGACGCGGTCAAGTTCGACGGGCAATGCGTCTTCGAGCGATTCGATGATCAGCTGACGGATGAAAATCGAGTTTTCACCGATCCCGGCTGTGAACAGGATCGCATCGACACCGCCCAATTGGACGGCATAGGCGGCGATCGTCGAACATACGCGCTGGACATACATATCAGCCGCGAGCTTGGCGCGCGCATTGCCGGCATGGATCGCGTTCTCGATGTCGCGCATATCGGACGAGATGCCTGAAACACCCAGCAAGCCGGATTTCTTATTGCAGATGTCGGTGACTTGATGAAGGGTCAGATTTTCTTTTTCAGCCAGATAGACCAAGATCGAAGGGTCGATATCGCCGCAGCGCGTCCCCATCATGATGCCGGCCAAAGGGGTGAAACCCATCGTCGTATTGATGCATTTTCCGTTCTTCACGGCCGCCAGACTGCCCCCGTTGCCCAGATGGCAGCTGATGATGCGGCGGCTGTTCTCCGTCCCCAATATCTCGCGAAGACGTTTGGTGACATACCCGTGGGAAGTTCCATGGAAGCCGTATTTACGTACTTTGTATTTATCATAGTATTCGATCGGCAGGGGATACATATAACTGACGGGACCCATCGTATGATGGAAGGCGGTGTCGAACACCGCGACTTGCGATGCGTCGGGGAGTATCTCGCGCATCACTTGGATGCCCAGCAGGTTGGCGGGATTATGCAGCGGAGCCAAATCAGCATAGGTTTCGATGTCTTGTTCGACTTGCGCATCGACCAAGGTAGACTTGGAATATTTCTCACCGCCGTGGACGACCCGGTGGCCGATCCCGGTCAAGTCTTTGAGATTGCTAACGACGTGATGCTTCATCAAGGACTCGAGCACGAGCCGGATCGCTTCTCTGTGATTAGGGATATCCTGGGTAAAATTTTCTTCCTGATCATTGGCTTTGATACTGAAGATGGAGGAGGGCAAGCCGATACGCTCGACCAATCCCGATGCCAGCAATATTTCCGCAGGCATACGGAAAACTTGGAATTTCAACGACGAACTGCCGGAATTCAACGACATCACAAGACTCATGACGATTTCCTCCTTGACGCTTACGTCTTTAGTATATCATGTTTGGAGTTGCGGGAATCCAGTTTGAAAGAATTGGATAAAGAGGATAAATGAGCGCGAAACGGCATATAAATATTTTTACTGAAATCGCTTGCATTTTTTCGTATCCTTCGATATGATGTACTCGCATGAAACATGAATCACTATTCATATACAGAGTTTAGTCCGGGATCGAACAAGTGTCAAGTCTTAAAAAATAAAAAGAAGTAAACGCTTACATTATCTTGTTGACAAGGATAGGTGCATCGACTATTCTGTAGGTAATAGGTGAACCATGTTTCATATTCGAGCAGACCACGAATCAACACACAAAGGAGAAAATATGAACAAAGTCTATATCGTCGCCGCAAAACGTACGGCGCTTGGCTCACACCTCGGTTCCCTGAAGGGGACCAGCGCATCGGATATGGGTTCGGCAGTCATCAAAGCACTGCTGGATCAGACGAAAATCGATCCAGCCTGCATCGATGAAGTCATGATGGGGAATATTTTACCGGCCGGACAAGGTCAAGGCATCGCACGGCAGTGTTCGATCAAAGCCGGGATCCCGGTCAGCGTACCTGCTTACGGCGTCAATATGGTTTGCGGCAGCGGAATGAAATCCGTCATGAATGCATACATGGAAATCAAAGCCGGAGTCAGCGATGTCGTCATCGCCGGCGGCACGGAAAATATGAGCGCGGCACCTTACCTTATGCCCAAAGAAGTCCGTACCGGCATCAAGATGGGCGATATCACGATGAAAGACCATATGTTGACGGACGCACTCTGGGATGCCTTCGACGGCTTGCACATGGGTGTGACCGCCGAGAACATCGCGAGTAAATATTCGATCACACGGGAAGAACAAGATGCGTTCGCTTATGAATCGCAGAAGAAGGCGATCAAAGCGGTCGATGCCGGCGTTTTCGCGGATGAAATCGTTCCGATCGAAGTCAAAATCGGAAGAGACACGGTGATGTTCGCTACCGATGAATATCCCAACCGCAAGACAGACCTGGAAAAACTGGGTACGTTGCGTCCCGCCTTCAAGAAAGACGGAACCGTGACAGCCGGAACTTCATCGGGCATCAATGACGGAGCATCCGCCGTGATGGTCGTCAGCGAAGAAGCGTTACTCAAATACAATCTAAAGCCGATGGTCGAAATCATCGGGATCGGTCAGGGCGGCGTCGAACCGAGCTTGATGGGTCTGGGTCCGACTCCGGCGATCCGCAACGCGCTGAAAATGGCAAAAATCAAACTACAGGAAATCGACGTGCTGGAACTCAACGAAGCCTTCGCGGCGCAGAGCCTGGGCGTCATGCACGAACTCATCGAAGAACACGGCATAACGAAAGAAGAATTATTGGCGAAAACCAATCCCAACGGCGGCGCGATCGCATTGGGCCATCCGGTCGGAGCCAGCGGGAATCGGATTCTTGTCACCTTAGTCAATGAAATGCTGAAGATGGACGTTACGTACGGACTTGCCTCGCTGTGTATCGGCGGAGGTATGGGTACGGCGGTCGTCGTCAAGAAGGTATAATCCAATGGAGGAAAAAAACATGCGTCTACAAGGGAAAGTCGCCATCATCACCGGCGGCGCAAGGGGATTAGGTCAAGCGATGGCGGAATTGTTCGCCAGTGAAGGGGCGAAAGTCATCGCCGCCGATATGGGCGAGCTCAATTATTCACATCCAAACGTCGAAGGTTACCAACTCAATGTCACCGACACCGCAGGGTGCCAGCAAATCTTCGATTATGTCGTCGCCAAATATGGCAAGATCGATATCCTCGTCAACAACGCAGGGATCACCCGCGACGCGATGACGCGCAAGATGACTGACGATATGTGGGATGCGGTCATCGCAGTGAATTTAAAAGGCGTCTTCAATCTGACCCGCCACGTCGGACCGTATATGCAGGTCAACGGCGGCGGTTCGATCATCAATATCTCTTCGGTCGTCGGTGTCTACGGGAATATCGGACAAGCCAATTATGCGGCGACCAAAGCGGGCGTCATCGGCTTGACGAAGACCTGGGCGAAAGAATTCGCGATGAAGGCCGGCAATGTCCGCGTCAACGCGATCGCCCCGGGCTACATCATGACCGATATCCTGAAGAGCGTACCGCAGGATCTGTTGGATAAATTCGCCGCGTTGACGATGCTCGGAAGACTGGGCCAACCGGAAGAAATCGCGAAAGTCGCACTGTTTTTAGCCAGCGACGATGCATCGTATGTAACCGGCCACGTACTCGAGGCGAACGGAGGCATGCGTCTCTAATGAAACACTACCCCGTACAGACCGTGACGCTTCCCAACGGGGAGACCGTCGCTTACCGTCAAGCCGGAACTCAGGGCGAAATGCTTGTCCTGGTGCATGGCAACATGTCGTCATCCGTTCATTTCCAAACCACCATGGAGCGGCTGGAAAACGAATTTCGGGTCTATGCGGTTGATTTGCGCGGCTTCGGAGACAGTTCGTACCTTCACGAAATGAACTCCCTGCACGATTTCGCCCTCGATGTCGAAGGCTGGATCGCAGCGCTTGATTTGAAAGATTTCACATTATTAGGTTGGTCGACCGGCGGCGGCATCGTGCTTGAAATCGCAGCCGACATGCCCGAACGGGTTAAAAAACTGGTATTATTGGATTCGGTCGGCATCAAAGGGTTCCCGCTATACAAGAAAGACGAAAAATACCAGCCGATCTTGAGCGAACTCTATACGAATAAGGAAGATATCGCTGCCGATCCCGTCCAGGTATTGCCTATCCTCAACGCGTATGCGAAGAGGGACAAAGGAATGCTGAAAGCGATCTGGAACGCGGTCATCTACAATCAAGTCCAGCCCAATGAAGAAGATTACGACGAATATCTGGATGCGATGCTGAAGCAGCGTAATCTGGTCGACGTCGACTATAGTCTGCTGATGTTCAACTTCACGCATGATTTCAACGGTGTGTGCGAAGGTTCGGGACGCATCGACCTGATCAAGTGTCCGGTCGTCATCCTGCACGGGGCCAAGGATTATGTCGTCCCTTATCCGATGGCGCTTGAAATGAAAACGTACTTCGGTGACCGCGCGAAGCTGATCCCCTTTGAAAACGCCGGCCATTCGGTCGTGACCGATGACTTGGACTTGTTCGTCAATACATTGAAGGAAAACGTATAAATCTTCCAGGAGGAACCCTATGTCAAATGTAAATGTAGGCATTGTCGGGATCGGTATCTATCTTCCCGCATCGACGATGTCCGCCGCCGAGATATCCGCGGCGACCAAAGGTGTATGGTCTACCCAGGCCATCATCGATAAGCTCGGCATCGTCAGTAAGACGATTCCCGGACCGACCGACGGCACCCAGGAAATGGGTGCGCTGGCATCCTTGGATTGCCTTAAGAATTCCGATGTCAAAGCGGAAGACATCGATGTCATCCTGTGCTTCGGTGAAGAGTGGAAAGAATATCCGCTCACGACCTCGGCGCTGTATATCCAGGATCGCATCGGAGCCGTCAATGCTTGGGGCATCGATGTCCAGAATCGTTGCTGCACAAGCGTCGCGGCGATGAAAATGGCCAAAGACATGCTGATCGCGGACGATGATATCAACGTCATCCTGGTTTGCGGCGGATACCGCAACGGGGATTTTGTGGACTATACCGATAAGGATATGTCCATGATGTACAATCTGGGCGCCGGCGCAGGCGCGATCCTGTTGAAGAAGAATGCAAACAAGAATCTGCTGTTGGGCACTCACCTGATCGCGGATGGCTCGATTTCCCGCACCGCGGGCGTCGCCATCGGCGGCATCGCCTGTCCCTTCACGGCGGAGAACGTCGAAGCCGGATATAAATCATTACGTCTGATGGATCCGCAGAAAATGAAAGATCGTCTGAATCTGGTTTCCCAAAAGAACTGGATGACCTGCATCGATAAAGCTTTATCCAAATCGAATCTGCAACGTTCCGACATCGATTATCTGGACATCCTGCATATCAAACGTTCAGGTCATCTCGGTATGCTGAAGGATTTGGAAATGAATGAAAATCAATCCGTCTACCTGGAAAACTATGGACATATCGGACAAGTCGACCAGATTCTCTCCTTATATCTGGGCTTACAACAGGGCAAGATCAAAGATGGTTCCATCGTATGCATGATCGCTGCCGGGATCGGATATGTCTGGGCCGCAAGCATTGTCAGGTGGGGTGACGTTTTGTGAGTACCTTCCTCCAACTTGTTCTGCGTTCCCTTGAAACCGGAAGCATCTACTCGCTCGCGGCGTTAGGCATCATCATCATCTACCGTACCTCCAACATCACCCACTTCGCCCAAGGCGCCATGGGGATGTTCAACACCTTCGTCGTTACCTTCCTGTTCACCGTCGCGGGCTTACCGTTGCCGCTGGCGATCTGCGGAGGGATCCTGAGTGCATTGTTCACAGGGTTCATGGTCGACTTCGTCATCATCCGGCACACCAAAAAAGTATCGCCGGTCGCGAAGCAGATCATCACCTTAGGATTGATCATGATTTTCGTAGGTATCACGCCGTTTCTCTTCGGTGTCGATCCGCTGAATCTTCCGCAATTGATCCCCAATGGCAGCATGCCGATCGGCGGCGCCTCGATTTCCTACAACGGGATCCTGAATATCACGTTCGGTCTGGGTATCATGGGCATTCTGTTCTATATCCTGCAAAGAACCAAATGGGGTCTCGCGATCCGCACGACCGCATCCAATGAAATCACCGCCCGTCTGATGGGAGTCCCGACCAAAACCGTCACCATGGTCGCTTGGGCCATCGCCGCGGTATTGGGTGTCCTGGCCGGTGTCATGACCGCCCCGTTCACTTCCGTCACCTTGAATCTGATGGACGGCGTCCAGCTCAATGCTTTGATCGCCTGTGTTTTAGGTGGTTTCCAAACCTTCTATGGTCCGGTCATCGGCGCCTATATCATCGGGATCACAAAGAACTTATTAGTCTATTACGTCTCCTCCGTCTGGGGCGAACAACTCCTGTATTTAGGCATCCTCGTATTTATCGTCTTCCGTCCTTACGGATTGATTGGTAAAAAGATCGTCAAGAAAGTGTAGGTGCGGCGATGAAACTGAAGAAACCTGTTTTCAAAATCAACGCGTACCTCGGATTCATCCTCTTCGGGCTTGCGTTATGTCTGGTTCCCTTATTGGTCGAGTTCGGTTTGCTTAGAAGCTCCTATATCACCTTGGTCGGCAGCGTGGTCATCTATTCCATCGCCGCGATCGGGTTGAATCTGTTATTGGGCTGGTCGGGTCTGATTTCATTGGGGACCGCCGGCTTCATGGGATTGGCCGCCTATATCGCCGCCTATGTCACCGTCGACCTGAAACTCCCGTTTGAACTGGGCCTGCTGATGGCGTTGGCGATTCCGCTCTTCATCGGCATCCTGGTCGGTTTGGTCTCATTGAAGATCGAAGGCATGTACCTCGCGATCGCGACGCTCAGCGTCTCGGAAATCCTGCGTAAATCCTTCGAAGAACTCGGCAGCATCACCAACGGATTCTCCGGTAAGACCGCGAGTTATCCGAAATTGTTGGGTTTCTTCCAGCTTGATCGAAATAGCACCTATGTGTTGCTTGTACTATTTCTGGTCGGTGTGATGATCCTGATCCATAACCTGATCAACGGTCAGATGGGACGCGCCTTAAACGCGATGCGCGGCAGCGAAGCCGCTGCCCAAGCCATGGGTGTCCACCTCTTGAAATACCGCCTCGTCGCCTTCGCGCTTGCGACCGGCTTGGCCGCGTTATCCGGCGTCATGTATATCCATTTCATCAAATATACCTATCCTCCGACCTGGAGTCTGGGGATGTCGCTGAATATCCTCTCCGCCATCATCATCGGCGGGGTCCGCAATATCTATGGAACGATCCTCGGTGTCTTCGTGGTCTTCGCGGTACCTGATCTATTCTTGAAGCAGATCCCGTATTTCGGCTCGATGCCCGGCTTCGCGTATATCGTCAATGGTCTTCTGATTATCCTGGTCATCATGTATTACCCCAACGGTTTAATCTACATCGGCAACGATGCGAAGAAACTGTGGGCTAAATGGAAAGCGAAGGTAGCCCGATGAGCACGCCACTGTTGCTTCAAGACGGCAGCGTCCTGAAACTGGAAGGCCTGTCGATCGCGTTTGGCGGACTGAAAGCCGTCGACAATCTGAACTTCGAAATCAAAGAAAAAGAAATCTTCGGTCTGATCGGTCCCAACGGGGCCGGCAAGACGACCGTCTTCAACTGCATCACGCAATTCTACAAGCCGAACCACGGAAATATCTACTTCCGCGACAAACACGGCAAGATCAACAACCTAATCCATCATCCGGTCCATGAAATCATCAAACTCGGCTTGGTGCGGACGTTTCAGAACGTCGAACTGATCCGTGAACTGAGCATCTTGGACAATGTGATGATCGGAGCCCACATCGATTTCAAATGCAATCTGCTGGCGCAAGCTTTCAAAACCAAGAAATCCCGTGCCGAGGAAACGGCGCTGCGCAACGAAGCCATCGAAGTCCTTACTTTCCTGGGCATCGCGGATCGGATGAATCGTCCGGCCGGCGGACAGCCTTACGGGATCCTCAAGAAAGTCGAATTGGCACGCACCTTGATGTGCCATCCGAAACTGATCATCCTCGACGAACCGGCTGCCGGTCTCAACGATATCGAGACCGTGAACCTGGCTAACGTCATCCGGACCATCCGCGACCGCTACGGCTGCGCAATCCTGTTAGTCGAGCATGATATGCGCCTGGTCATGGATGTCTGCGACCAGATCTGCGCCATCAACTTCGGAAAATTCCTGGCTGTCGGCTCACCGAAGGAAATCCAACGCAACACCGATGTCCAAACCGCCTACCTCGGCGAAAAGGAGGCGGACCTATGAGTGAGTTCGCCCTCGAAATCAAGAATCTGAAAGTAAGCTACGGCGCGATCGAAGCGCTCAAAGGCATCGATATCCAAGTGAAGGAAGGCAGCGTCGTCGCGCTGCTGGGCGCCAATGGCGCCGGTAAGACGACCACCCTGCGGACCATCTCCGGATTGATCGCGCCGGCGGGCGGATCGATCATGTATTTCGGAAAAGAAATCGCGCATCTCGAGGCGGAGAAAATCGCCAAGATCGGGATCGCCCAAAGCCCCGAAGGACGCCAGGTCTTCCGTGATTTGACTGTCGAAGAGAATCTCAAAGTCGGCGCCTTCACCGTGAAAAGCCGTAAAGAAGTCAAAGCCAATTTCCAGCAGGTCTACGGGTATTTCCCGGTATTGAAGGAACGCAAGAACCAGGTCGCTTCGACCCTCTCGGGGGGCGAACAACAAATGTTGGCGATCGGCCGGGCTCTGATGAGCTCACCGAAAATCCTGCTGCTTGACGAACCCTCGCTCGGGCTTGCCCCGCTGATCGTCCGCGATATCATGAAGATCGTCACGGAGATCCGCGCCGCGGGCACGACGGTCATCATCGTCGAACAGAACGCCGTCCAGACCTTGAAAATCGCCGATTACGCTTATGTGCTTGAACTGGGGAAAATCAGAACCCATGGTCCGGCCGAAGAATTGCTGCATGATCCGTCGCTCATCGAAGCGTATCTTGGATCACATTAAATTGAAATAATGCAAGGGCATTATTATAAAAGGAGGAGACCCTTATTATGAAGAAAATCGTCGTTGTTCTTCTTTCCATCATGCTGCTTGGAAGTATGGCAGCTTGTGCGAAAAAAGAAGTAGCCGCTCAAGGCGTAACAGCTAAAACCGTTACCATCGCCAACTGCGCAGCTACATCCGGTGCATTCGCCCCGGTCGGTGTTCCGTTTATCGAAGGGATTAAAGCCTATTTAGCCTATGTCAACAAAGCCGGTGGCGTCAACGGACGTACCATCGAATTCAAGCATGTCGATGACGAGTTCGATCCGGTCAAAGGCAAAGCATGTTTGGACGCTTTCATCAATGATGACAAAGTCTTCGCGATCGTCGGCCATTTCGGCACCCCGGTTGTCGGAGCTACCCTGCAAGATCTGAAAGACTCCGGCATTCC
The DNA here is from genome assembly GCA_049684955.1 of Erysipelotrichaceae bacterium. GTDB lineage: Bacteria > Bacillota_I > Bacilli_A > Erysipelotrichales > Erysipelotrichaceae > GWE2-51-13. Next base: position 5,115 of record JBAVGP010000137.1, on the reverse strand, counting down.
GGCGGTCTACTTCGCGACGGGTATCGGCCAACTGTATGCTCAAAAAGCAACCAAAGCAGACAAAAACCTGAACATTTTCCCGGTTCAACCGATTTATAAAACGGAAGGCCAGATTATGGTCGCCCGCGCCGTCGGTACGTTCAAAGCCAAGAAGATCGGTATCATCTCCACAAGCGACGATGCCGGAAAAGATATCTTAGCCGGGGCCAAGCTGAAAGCCACCGAATTGAAAGTCGAATTAGTCGAAGTTCAAGTCGCCGCCGGCGCAACGGACGTTTCCGCTGCCGTCACGACGATTAAAAACGCCGGAGTCGATTTCGTCATCGGTGCCGCCATCCAAGCGACCATCCCGACGATCATCAAAGAATTAGCCGCCCAAAACGTCAATAAAGACGTCATCACCACGTACGTAAACGTCTCCCCGGCCATCGCGAAAACATTCGCCGAACAAATCGCCGGAAAATTCGATGTCTACGGTAGCGGTTGGGTAGCGTTCGATGCCGCCCACAAAGCGAATATCGATCTGTATGCTGCAAATATCGATGCCACCTATGCCGCCAACGCGTATGCGATGACCGGCTGGATCGCTGCTTACTTCTTCGTCGAAGGTTTGAAACGCGTTGAAGGAACCGTAACTTGGGACAAATACATCGCTGCGATGGAAAAATCCCCGATTACCAACCCGTTCGGCGGCGTCATCGACTTCGCAAACGGAGCTCGTTTAGGAACACAGGAAATGAATCTGTCCAAAGTCGATCCGACGTCTGCCACCATGTGGAAAGAAGTCAAACCGCTCGAAAACATGAATAGTATTTTAGGCAAATAAGTTAAACTAGAGATATAGGGGAGGGATTCCCTCCCCTATCCTTTTCTAAGGAGGACTTTATGGACTATCAATCAAAACTCATCACCATCCAGGAAGCCTTGGCGAAAGTCAAGAGCGGCGATCAGATCGTCACCGGATTAGGCAGTTCCGAAGCGCATGAATTCATGCTGAATCTGCATACCATCGCTGACCGCGTCAAGAACGTCACCGTTACCAATTGCCTCCCGATGTGCGACGCACCTTTCATCAAGGAAGAATACCGCGATTCATTCTTTGTGGACGGGTGGTTCTATTCACCTGCGTTACGCAAAGCCCACAAGAACGGAAACATCGCGTATATTCCCAACCATCTCCATCTGGCAGGGTCCAAACGACTCTTCCATGTCCATCCCAACCTCTTTATCGGAGCCTGTTCGATGCCCGATAAACACGGCTATGTCTCTTTGTCGCTGTCGAACACCTACGAAAAGCAAACGATCGCGCAAGCTGATCTAGTTATCATGGAAATCAATCCGAACATGCCGTACACGTATGGCGATGTCGAATTACATATCAACGAGATCGACTTCATGATCCAGACGGACTACGAAGTACCGGTGCTGGGCGAAGTCGAATCCAACGAAAAAGACGAGAAGATCGGGAAAGCCATCGCTTCCCACATCAACGACGGAGATTGCATCCAGCTCGGCATCGGGGGCATCCCCAACGCCGTCGCGGCGCATCTGCATGATAAGAAAGACTTGGGCGTCCATACCGAAATGCTGACGACCGGATTGATGCGTTTAGCCAAAATGGGCGTCATCAACGGATCGAAGAAAACCTTGCATAAAGGCAAGATGGTCGCCACCTTCGCCTTAGGCACTCCCGAACTCTACGAATACCTGGATCACAATCCGGGCATCATGATTCTGGATGGCGGGTATGTCAACGATCCCGCGATCATCGGACTCAACGACAACCAGGTTTCTATCAATACGACGATGGAAATCGATCTGACCGGACAATGTTGCAGCGAATCGATCGGTTCGATGCAGTTCAGCGGAGCCGGCGGACAAGCCGACACCGCGATCGGTGCGCAGAACGCCAAGAACGGGAAATCGTTCATCGCCCTTTATTCCACCGCGATGGTCAAGAATCCGTTGACCGGCGAACGTGAAGAAGTTTCGAAGATCGTCCCCCAGCTTAAACAGGGAGCGGCCGTCACCTTATCCCGCAACGATGTCGACTATGTCGTCACCGAATACGGCGTCGCGGCATTACGCGGGACCAACATCCGCGAGAGAGTCAGTCTTCTGATCGGCATCGCCCATCCGAAGTACCGCGAAGAACTCATGAAACAAGCCAAAGAACTTGGCATCCTGGCCTGATATGGCATTATTCAAACTACATGATTACGAAATCTATTTCGAAGAATACGGAACAGGGACTCCGTTGATTTTACTCAACGGCATCATGATGTCGACCAACAGCTGGAAGCCGTTCATCGAAACTTTTTCACAAAAACATCGTCTCATCCTGGTCGATCTGTTGGATCAGGGACGCTCAAGCAAACTCGACGGACTGACGTATGATCTGGATATCCAGGTCGACGTCGTCAAAGGTCTCTGCGATCATCTCAAACTTGATTCGATTGATCTCTTCGGCATATCCTATGGCGGGGAAGTGGCGATGCGTTTCGCGATCGCCCATCCGCACTATCTGCGGAGGCTGATGCTGTTCAACACGACGGCCTACACCAGCCCGTGGCTGCGCGAGATCGGAAACGCATGGAACCGTGCCGCCAAGGATCCCGAGGCGTATTACGCCACGACGATTCCGGTCATCTATTCCGCCCGCTTCTATACCGACAACCAGGCTTGGATGGAAAAACGCAAAGAACTCTTGTTAGGCGTCTTCGCGAATCCCGTCTTCATCAATGCGATGATCCGCCTCACCAACAGCGCCAACGATCACGACGTACGACATCTCCTGGACCAGATACAGACCCCTACGCTGGTTGTTTCCTGTGAACACGACTATATCACCCCCTCCGTAGAACAGACGTATATCGCTTCCAGAATCAAGCATGCATCCTTGGTGATGATCCCTGACAGCGGACACGCTTCGATGTATGAAAAACCGATGTTGTTCAGCTCGCTTGTCCTCGGGTTCGTATCCACGAGCAAGACGGACAGTTCGATATGACGTATCCTGCCGTTTGACGCCATTCATTCCTCCCAAGTGGCTTATTCATCCGTTAAACGGCACGATATTCCTATTTGTGAATCTTGATATTACATGTTAAAATGACAACGAAAGCCGAGGTGAATGACTTGGAATCTCTCGTGAACCAACCCAAAACCAAACGCGGGCAAGCTACCCTCGACCGGCTTTGTGAAGCATCCGAACAACTATTCTTTAAAAACGGCTATTACGGGACTTCCATCAATGAAATCACCCGCCTTGCGAATGTCGCACCCGGTACCTTTTACATTTATTTCACGGATAAACTGAGTCTGTACTGTTATCTGCTGATGCAGTATTCGCATCAGATACGCAAGCATATCGCATTGAAAATCAAAGACTGCACGACCCGCAAAGAAGCCGAACGCGAAGGTCTGCGTGCCTACCTCGATTTCATCCATGAACACAAATACATCTATAACATCATTTGGGAATCATTATATATCGATAAGAAACTGTTCATCGACTACTATTCCAAATTCGCGGAGAATTATATCCATCAGATCAAGAACGCCCAGCTGACCGGCAGTATGAAGAATTATGATCCGGAAGTCGTCGCTTATATGATGATGGGGATCTCCAACTTCATCGGTTTGAACTATGTCATGTTCTCCGAGCATGATAATTTCGACCACGTGGTCGACCAAGTCATCGAAATACTCGATAAAGGTTTGTTTTAGCGCACAAACGTGCGCTTTCTTTTGGAGGAAGCATGCAAATAGCCATCTACCCCGGATCTTTCGATCCGATTACCAACGGACATCTGGATATCATCGAACGGGCCGCATCGATCGTCGATGAACTGGTCGTCGCCATCATGATCAACCCGGAAAAGCAATTCGCTTTTACCGTGGAAGAACGGATGGATATGATCCGTGAATCCGTCAAACATCTGCCGAATGTCCGGGTTGATTCTAGTACCGGACTGACCGTCGACTATGCCCAAAAAATAGGTGCGAAATTATTGATCCGTGGTATACGCGCCGTCATGGATTACGAATATGAAATGCAGCAGGCGACCGCCAACATGATGCTCTGCCCGCAGATCGAATCGGTTTTTCTGTTGTCGAGCCCGGAACATTCCTTCGTCTCCTCCTCCGTCGTCAAAAACATCGTGATGAACCACGGCGACGTGACGTATTTCGTTGGACCCCACGTCGCGCAAAAACTGATTGAACACTATCGATAAATCTGTTACGCTTACCACAGGTGATAAAATGAAGAACATCGCACAGGAAACCACAAAAGAATAAAGTCATACGACGATTTTTCCTGTTACCAAAGAAGAACCGCTGGTTCTTTTTTTGCGAGGTGAAAACATGCTTGTACTGCAGAACATAACGATTACCACACCCAAAGGCAGGGTCTTGTTCCAAGACCTGACTTTTTCGATCCAACCCGGCGATAAGATGGCCATCATCGGCGAAGAAGGCAACGGAAAAAGCACGCTCTGCAAACTGATCGCCCGGCCGCAATCGCTGGACGAACAATTCATCGTGGCAGGGAACATCCAACGCGACCAAGAACGCATCGCCTATCTGCCCCAGCAGCTGGAAGAACACGAACTGTCCGAATCCGTTTCCGATTTCATGTTGCATGATCATATCGGGAATATCGATTACGACAGTTTCGCGGAAGTGAAGCGATGGCTGGGCAGGTTCAACATCCGTTATGATGATCCGCGTTACGACGAGCCATTCCGCAACTTCAGCGGCGGTGAACGAATCAAGATCCAGCTGGCGCGTCTGATGACGATGCGGCCGGAACTGCTGATCCTGGATGAACCGACCAACGATCTCGACATCCCCACGTGGAAATGGCTGGAGAGTTTCATCATGTCGAGCGACCTGGCTATCCTTTTCGTCTCGCATGACGAAGCGCTTTTGTCCCGTTGCGCGAACCGCATCCTGCACCTTGAACAAACCGAAAAGAAAGCCGTGCCGTTATGGACCTGCGTTTCGATCGGATATGAAGAGTATCTGGCATCTCGTTCTTATAACCTGCAGCGCCAGACGAATCTGTCGCGTAAACAGAAAGCCGAGTATGATAAACAGATCGAGAAATGG
>JBAVGP010000136.1:0-3039 GCA_049684955.1 Erysipelotrichaceae bacterium | reverse complement strand
GCATCTGGATGACGGCGAGTTCCTCAACGTAAAACCGATCGCTTTGGAAACCTTGGTTCAAGCGACCATGGACGGCGACTTGATGGACGGGAAGACCATCGCATTGACCTTGAAGCTCAGCCATTATCTTCAAAAGAAGGAATAAGAGGGGTTTCCCTCTTTTTGTTTACGATACTGTTTACGATAATCTGTTTTCTTGTTTACATGAGTGTTTACATGCCCTCATAACCGCGTATTCAAGATATCCTAGAGATAAGAAAAGCACCTGTTTTCGCAGGTGCTTCGTGTTATTTGATGACGCTTTCCAGCCAGATCGGATCCGGTTCTAAACCGAGCAGATCGGTGACGGTCGAAGCGATGTTGGCGAGTCCGAACTTGCCTTCCTTCAACTCGACGTTGGCTCCCGTGATGATCAGCGGGACTTTATTGAGGGTATGGGAGGTTTTGGCTTTAGGGGGAGCTGTTGGATCTTTGGACTTTTCGTACATTTCATCCGCGTTGCCGTGGTCGGCGGTGATGATCATGATCCCGTTGACTTCCTGGACCGCGTCATAGAGACGTTTGATCTGCAGGTCGACGGATTCGACGCCGATGATCGTGGCTTCGTAGTTGCCGGTATGTCCGACCATGTCGCCGTTGGGATAGTTGCACCGCAGGAAATCATACTTCCCGGTGTTGAGGGCGGCGATGAGGGTGTCGGTGATCTGCGCGCATTGCATCCAAGGACGTTGTTCAAAGGGCAGGACGTCGGATTTGATCTCGACGAAGGTTTCCAGATTGTCATCGAACTTTTCGGTCCGGTTGCCGTTCCAGAAGTAGGTGACATGGCCGTATTTCTGCGTTTCGGAGATCGCGTATTGGGTGATGCCGCGCTCGACCAGATATTCAGAAAGGGTATGGGTGATATGCGGCGGGGTGACGAGATATTTCGTGGGGATCTGCAGGTCGCCGTCGTATTGCAGCATGCCGGCGTAATAGACGTCGGGTCGGCGGACGCGGTCGAACTTGGTGAATTTGTCTTCTTCGAAGGCACGCGAGATTTCCAAGGCACGGTCGCCGCGGAAGTTGAAGAGGACGACGCCGTCGTGGTCTTCAATTGTTCCGACGGGTTTCCCGTTCTCCGCGATGACGAAAGCCGGCAGGAATTGATCGGTGAAGCCGCCTTCGGCACGCAAGGTTTCAATCGCTTCTTTGGCGGAGGCGAAACTTCTGCCTTCTCCCAGGATATGCGTCTTCCAACCGATTTCAACCATTCCCCATTCGGCTTCATAACGGTCCATCGTGACTTTCATACGTCCGCCGCCCGACGCGATTTTCGCATCGAAGGTGGCATCGCTGACTTCAGCCAGCACGTTTTCAAGTTGTTCGACATAGAGTAAAGCGGAGGTTTCGGGGACGTCGCGGCCATCCAATAGGATATGTACGCGGACTTTCTTGAAGCCGTCCAGTTTCGCATGGCGTACTAAGGCGAAGAGATGATCGATATGGGAATGGACGTTGCCGTCCGACAGTAAGCCGATGAAATGAAGCGTATGGTCTTTCGCGAAAGCAGTGAGTTCTTTCCAGGTCTTGGAAATGAAAATATCTCCGCTTTCGATCGATGCGTTGACGAGTTTCGCGCCTTGGGCGTAGATTTGTCCGCACCCGATGGCGTTATGTCCGACTTCCGAGTTCCCCATGTCTTCGTCGCTGGGGAGGCCGACGGCGGTTCCGTGGGCTTTCAGGGCGATGTTGGGATACTTGGACATCAGGTAATCCAGATTCGGTTTATAGGCGTTCTTAACGGCGTTACCATAGGTATTGTCGGATAATCCGACGCCATCCATGACAACTAAGACGATGGGTTGTTTCTTCATGGGAGTCTCCTTTTGACTGCTTCATTTTACCATTTTTCGTGAATTTTCGCACATGAAATGAATGCAGGGTAAGTCCATAAGAAAAGGTGTCGTTGCCGACACCTTATTTGCTTGAATCGTCCGCTTTGGGGAGATAGAAGATCTGTTCCCCTTCTTTGCTTAACATGTAGGCCGCCCGGGCATAGCTCCGGACATAATCGGGATCCAACAGTTTTTCCTTCTGTTGGGTCAGCGTCGCGTTTTCCGTTTCCAACCCGTTGAGTTGGCTTTGGGCGATGGAGAGTTGCTGTTTCAGACGAATCGTCGTGTACGCTTCCGTACCGACCGTATATAACATGAAGACGCTCATACTGAGAAGGATGAGGTTCAGAAAATTCTTGACTGCTTTTTTGGGACGAAGAACACGTTTGGTGGCCATTGATTACTCCTTCGATGATTGCGTTTTTTTACACTGTAAATTCATTATACTGACAATTTGATAAAATGCAAGAATGTACGTTGTTTCCGAATGTGAACAATCAGGTTATCGGCTTGTGCGGGATGATGGATTCCTCGATCACTTCGTACATCGAGACGGCATCCGACTTGCGGATTGAGAACTCGATGGAAAGGACGCGGACCTTCAGCCGCCGGTGTCCGAAGAACAATTCCACTTCGTCGCCGGGCTTCACTTCGCTGGAAGGTTTGGCGACTTTCCCGTTGATCAGGACGCGGTCCTGGTCGGCCAGTTCCTTGGAGATCGTACGGCGTTTCAGGATGCGGGATACTTTCAGGTATTTGTCAATTCGCATGGGGGTCTCCTTTGGGTGCCAGATGAGATGTTTTATCCAGGACAGCTAATGCGAGCGTCAGCCAGTCCGTCGTTTTCGGGATGGATACGATGATCGATCCCCCCAGATACTTGAGGGTGATCGCGGAGGAAAGCTCGGAGATCATGCGGAAGAGTTTGACCCCGTCGATCGAACTGGACCACTCTTTACCGAAGGATAACTCGGCGTTCTTGAGCCGCTCTTTGAAGGACAAGATCCTAGGATCGTTGATCAGGATCTCCAAGCGTTTCTTTTCAAACAACAAGCCAACGGATTTCGGCAGTTTCCCGTACATATCGGTGATCTCTTCCTGGAGTTTCTTCAGTTCTTGTTCGGAATCGGTCTTGTCGATCCGTTGATAGAGCGATATTTTC
>JBAVGP010000135.1:0-1589 GCA_049684955.1 Erysipelotrichaceae bacterium | reverse complement strand
GTTCGGTATAGGGTGTGAATTCAAGACCCAGCGCGGTCGCGACCGCTTCATAGGTCAGTTTGCCTTGATACGTGTTGATTCCGGCGATCAGACCGACATCCTTCATGATCGCTTTCTTGACGCCGTTGTCCGCCAAAAGCAGACCGTAGCGTAAGGTCGCGTTGGTCAATGCGATGGTGGAAGTGCGCGGTACGGCACCCGGCATGTTGGCGACGCAGTAATGGACGATGCCGTCGACTTCGAAGGTCGGCGCATCGTGGTAGGTCGCATGCGTGGTTTCGAAACATCCGCCCTGATCGACGGCGACGTCGACCAGCACGCTGCCTTTGCGCATCAGCGAAAGCATTTCGCGTGTCACGACTTTGGGTGCGCTGGCGCCCGGTATCAGGACGGCCCCGATGACGACATCGGCTTTGCGCAGATATTCGCGGATGCTGGCCGGTGTGCTGTAGACGGTTTGGATGCGGCTGCCGAATAAGTTGTCGAGTTCGCCCAGCCGGTCGATGTTGCGGTCGAAGACGCTGACGTCCGCCCCCATCCCGATGGCGATCTTGATGGCGTTGGTTCCGACAGTCCCGCCTCCGATGACCATGACGTGTCCTTTGCGGACACCCGGTACGCCGGCTAACAAAACACCGGCTCCGCCGAAGGGTTTCTCAAGATATTTCGCGCCTTCCTGGACGCTCAGCCGACCGGCGATTTCGCTCATCGGTTTCAATAACGGTAATCCGCCGGCACGGTCGACGATGGTCTCGTACGCGACGCCGATCGTCTTGTGTGCCAGCATCGCCAAGGTCAGATCCTTGTCGGCGGCCAGATGCAGATAGGTGAACAGGATCTGGTCTTCGCGCAGGAAAGCATATTCAGCCGGCAGCGGTTCTTTGACTTTGATGATCATTTCGGCTTTCGCCCAAACTTCCGCGGCGCTGTCGACCAACACGGCACCGGCTTTGCTATATTCTTCGTCGCTGAATCCCGATCCGATCCCGGCTCCTTTTTCAATCAACACGGTGTGTCCGTGTTCGATATAGCTGATGGTATGCTGGGGGATGAGCCCGACGCGGTATTCATGTTTCTTGATTTCTTTTACGCATCCGATGATCATGGTATTTCTCCTCTTTTTTATATGATTATTGTATCACATTTGCTTCGATGGGTTTCAGGCATTTGCGATTGACGTGAAAACCAAACGCCAACAGACTGCTGATTATGCGTTCGTTTTGCGGATTATCCCAAAGATTGAATTTAGTGATTGACCTGATTGATGGTCTTTCCGTTCAGATAAGATGTTAGGTTCTCTTCGACGCACGCCATCAGACGGCGGCGCGATTCCAGCGGCGCCCAGGCGATATGCGGGGTTAAAATACAATTTTCTTGGCCCAACAAGACATGGTCGGCGCTAATCGGTTCTTTGGATACGACATCCAAGGCGGCGGCGCCGACTTTCTTTGACTTCAGCGCATCGGCCAAGGCTTGTTCGTCGATCAAAGGTCCGCGCGAGGTGTTGATCAGGATGACCCCGTCTTTCATCTTATTGATACTGTCCTTGTTGATGATACCGTTGGTGTCGGCGCTCAAAGGGACATGCA
>JBAVGP010000134.1:0-3739 GCA_049684955.1 Erysipelotrichaceae bacterium | reverse complement strand
TTCAACAAAGAAGGATGTGAAATGCAAAGGATTGATGATGAAGAATCTGGATCCGTTGATGACATTCGGGGAAGTGAACGCTGATTCCTTGATCTATGCGACTTCGCTGAATCAGACCCGCTTTTTGTTCATGGCCGACGGGGATGTGAACACGGAAGCGAAACTGCTGGAACGCTTTGATTTGACCAGCGATATCGTCAAACTCGGACACCATGGAAGCCAAAGCGCGAGTTCGGACGAGTTCATCGGGAACCTCCGCGCCAATCTCGCCATCATCAGCGTCGGGAAGAACAGCTACGGTCATCCGCATGCCTCCGTGCTTGCTCGCTTGAAAGCATTCCGACTGCGTTATCTGACGACGCGCCGCGAAGGGGATATCACCGTGACCCTGCTGCCGGGATTTGCGATCGTGAGCAGTGCCCGCCAACCGCTGCGCATCGTGGCGACCGGATGCCAAAAGCGCAAATAACACGAGTAAACCCCGCATCCATTTGGTATAATGGACATGGTGATAAATTGAACTATCTTTTATACGGAAATGAAGAATATCTGCTGCAGAAACGCTTGGATCAGCTGATCAAAGAACATGTGACTGTGCAGGATACCATGAATACGATCGTCTACGATGCGTCGGAGAGCGATTTTTCCTTGCGTAAAGTCGTCGAGGAAGCATCGACTTTTCCGTTCTTCAGCAGCCATAAGGTCGTCGTCGTCAACTACAGCATCTTTCTGACCCGCGGGACCAACATCTCCGAATTGGAACTGAAAGAGCTGGAACAATATTTCGTCACACCGAGCGATTTCTGCTCGATCATCTTCATCCATCATGAGGAAAACATCGACACCGCTAAAAAAGTCTACAAACTCATCAAGAAATACTGCCGTGAGATCCATGAGAAGAAACTGGAAACCGGCGAATTCAGGGCGTTCTTGTCGGAACAGGCGAAACTGAGAGGCTTGCAGTTTGATCCTGAAGCCTTCAACGAACTGGTCGCGCGGCTCGACAGCCAGATGTTCAACGCGATCGGCGAACTCGATAAATTGAAACTCTACGGGAACAAAATCAAGACGGAAGATGTGCGCGCGTTGATATCGCGTCCATTGGACAGCGAGACTTTCCATCTGATCAACGCATTGATGGATAAAGATCTGGGACGTTGTCTGCATATCTGGAACGATATGGTCGTTTTGAACGTGGAACCGCTGTCGTTCATGGGATTGATCGCCAGCCAATTACGCTTGATGTATCAGGTGCTGAGCCTGCATCAGCAAGGTTATCATCGGCAGGATATCGTCAACACTTTGTTGAATTCGTCGACCAAAGTCGAGGTATGGCGCGTCAGTAAACTTCTCAACCTTGCGCAGGCCACCGACCCTGACCGACTGCTTTATATTCTCAGTGTCTTGGCATTATTGGACCAGAAAAGCAAATCCGGCCAAGTGGATAAACGCTTCGGATTTGAACTCTTTCTGATCGAGGCGACACGATGAGCATGGAAAGCCTCAAAGAACTCTATAAAACCGGACCCGGTCCTTCAAGCAGCCACACCGTCGCGCCTTGGCGCGCCGCGGTCCTCTTCAAGGAGCATTTTCCCGATGCGGTCAGCTACGATGCGGAACTTTACGGATCGCTTTCACTGACGGGCAGGGGACATTTCACCGACAAGATCCTGATTGAAACATTTCGGCCGAAACTATGCAAAGTCAGTTTCAAACTGCATTGGGAATATGATTTCGATAACGGGATCCGTTACCGTGCCTATAATCTCAAGAACGAAGTGATCGGGGAATGGAATGTCTTTTCATTGGGCGGCGGAAGCATCAAGGTCGTCGAAGAAGATTTCGATTTCCAGCGCAAAGTCTATCCCTTCCGCAATCTGAGTGAAATCATCGATGTCTGTCAAGCGCGGAAGATCTCGATCCCGACCTTGGTGAAGGAATATGAACCGACGATCGAACCCTATTTGACGAAGACCCTGTCGGATATGTTCAAGGCGGTCGAACGTGGTTTGAACACGACCGGCGTGCTGCCCGGCAAGCTCAATATGCCGCGCATCGCGAAATCGTTGAAACTGAGCGCCGAAAGCATGGAAGACCCTGGCGAGAAACAGCGTATGCGCCTCATAGCGTACGCCTATGCGAACAACGAAGAGAACGCGGCCTGCGGGATGGTCGTCACGGCACCGACGCTGGGTGCCAGCGGGATCGTCGCCTCGATCATGTATCATTACTACCACGATATCGGTATTTCCAAGGTGAAACTCGTCCAGGCGTTGATGGTCGGCGGGATGTTCGGCAATGTGATCAAACGCAATGCGACGATTTCCGGCGCGTTGGGCGGATGTCAGGCGGAAATCGGCGCAGCCTGCGCGATGGCCGCGGCATCGGTCGCCTATCTGAACGATTTGGGATTGAAGCAGATCGAATATGCAGCCGAAATCGCGATGGAACATCATCTCGGACTGACCTGCGATCCGGTCGGCGGTTATGTCATCATCCCGTGCATCGAACGCAACGGAGCGGCTGTATTACGTGCAATCGACGCCGCCATGATGGCGCGTTTCATCGGCAACATCAAACCCAACCGCGTCTCCTTCGACATGGTCGTACACACAATGAACTATACGGGCAAACGCATCCCGATGGAACTCAGGGAAACTTCCCTGGGCGGATTGGCCACCGAAATCATGTTGCCGCCCGACGAGGAAAACGAATGGAAAAAATAATCATTACCAAAGGGAAAGTCATTGCTTTCCGTCAAGCTTCCATCAGCGACGCGCAGGCGATCGTCGATTATATCCATATCGTAGCGGGCGAGAGCGACAATCTTTCGTTCGGCACCGATTCCGTACCGATCACGCTGGAAAACGAGATCGAATATCTGACCACGCTTGAAAGTTCGAAATCATCCGCGCACTTCGTCGCGCTTTGCGACGGGGTGATCATCGCCACCTCGAATCTCGGGACAAAACCGCGTCCGCGCATGGCCCATGTCGCATCCTTGGGTATCAGCGTACGTAAAGAATTCTGGCATATGGGCATCGGTCACGAACTGATGAACGAGATGATCCGCTGGGCCAAAGAGAACGGCGTCATCAAGAAAATCAACCTGACCGTCCGCAGCGACAACCTTAATGCGATCGCACTTTACAAGAAATGCGGGTTCACGTATGTCGGAACCTTGCATGACGAAATGCGCATCGGTGACAAATCCGTCGATTTGGATGCCATGGAGCTATTGTTCTGATATGATCAACCGCAAAGCACTTAAGGAAATCGCCAACCGTTTCGATGAAAACAAGATCATCTGGGGGTTGGGCGGTTCGTGCATGATGTTTCTTCAAGGGATCGACGTGGATCCCCGCGATATCGATCTGATCGTCATCCCGCAGGATTTCGCGTTGGCGCTGCGTCTTTTAAATGAATCCGGCACATTCGAAGTACACAGTCCTTCAGGCATTTTCGCATCCGAACATTTCGCCCAAGGGACGCTCATGGACAGTCCCGTCGATTTGATCGCCGGGTTCCGCATCATCGCAGATGGGCAGATCATCGCGTATCCTTTCGATGACGACCGCATCATCCCGGTCATTTTCGATCGGATGTTGATCCCGTGCTGCCTGCTGGAAGACTGGATCCCGCTTTACGATGCGATGGATAAACATGATAAAGCCGATATGATCAAACGGAAATGCGGGCGAATAAGGTTTGATCTCGATTGATTTGATTAAAACCTGGA